>JAUVRS010000115.1 GCA_030597505.1 Desulfobacteraceae bacterium | reverse complement strand
GTTTCACCCTGTTTCCGAGCCTTGGTGAATTTCTCCTGTCACACAAGGACATTAAAACACCTGAAAGAGGAAGAATTTATAGTGTCAATGAAGGAAACTACCAATACTGGGACACCAAGACAAGGGCGCTGATAGATCACTTCAAGACCAGGGGTGCGGAGGCCGGCGGGCCCTGTAGTTCCCGATATGTTGGAAGTCTTGTGGCCGATTTTCACCGCAACCTTCTCAAAGGCGGTATCTTTATGTATCCCGCCGACAAAAAGGACCCCAAAAAGCCGTCAGGGAAACTGAGGCTCATGGTGGAAGCCAACCCGCTGGCCATGGTGGCCCGGGAGGCAGGTGGTTACGCCAGCAACGGCCACGGTCCGATTCTCGACATCGATCCGGGCGCCCTTCACCAGAGGACACCCCTTTATATTGGAAGCAAAAAAGATGTTGAATTGGCCGAGGCGGTTATCAGCGGAAAGAAAAAGCTCTAAGTTAAAAAAGTTCTCCTTTTCCGGCTTGCAACATTTCAACAAAGGTTTCGATGCGGAGGACGGTTCGACCATCAATAAATCCCGGTCGATCCCCCTCCAGCGTGAGCAGCGGAATGGTAGTGTCCTCCCTTAACAAGATATCGTAGATCTGTCTGTAACAAAAAGTCTGGGTATAGTGGATCAGACCGTCCAACTGCCGCTCATTGATAGCGTCTTTGATATCCTTGAGTCTTGCGCTCATATGATAGGGATATGTGTATTGTAGATACTGTTCAACAATATCTTTCTGTCCGAATGGCATGCTGAACTGCCGCTGTACCTCATTAAAGACCACCCTCGCGCCCAAAGATTCAATACACTCATAGAATTGTGTAAAAATGGGAGGCACTCCCAGATAGCCCAGACGGATCTCATTGCTTCGGGGGGTCCTCTTCCGGACCCCGGCAAGAAATTCATCCAGTTCGCTTTCAAACAGATCGGGGTTGCCGTTGAAATCAGAACTATTCACCAAAAACCGATGATTCTCGGACCCTGTGACCACATTCTTTCCGTAGGTCAGTTGATCCAGTTGTTTAAGTTTTTTTCGGATGCTTTCCAGCCGCACCCCCATGTTCTCTATTTCGGGCCAGGTGGCGCCCAACTTCACCCGAAGGATTTCCATCTGGTTTTGGAGGGTCTCCCTGTTGCGGTCCAGGGGGTATTCAAAAGGAATCACCCTTACCCCTTTTTGTTCCAGTATTTCTCCCAGTGCAATCGTGTTGCTGCAGTCTCCCCCTGTCACTGCAATGACCTCTCGAATCCCATGGTTGATCACTGTGCTGTAGATCCCTTTGATCCACGCACAGATATTATGAGAAAAACCCGCTGACTCTGCCTGGGCAACAAGTTCCCGCGAACTTCCGGAAGTGATAAAGAGGTTGTTGAGATCCACCGGTGTTCTGCCGGCAGCAAGAACGATCTCCAGGGGAACTGTTGCGGTGATTCCAATCAAGACTCTGACGCCTCCACAAAATGAAATATCTTTTTTGGAAGTTCAAGACATGTAAGTTTGTTCCCATAGACCGCGCCTGTATCAAGGCCAAATTTGGTTTTCGAAACAAACGGTTTTTGAAAAGGGGTGTGACCAAAGATCGTTTTTTTTCCAAAATCATAATCGGAATAGATAAAAGGCTCGCGGATCCAAACCATGTCTCCCAGGGTCTGTTCCTCAAGATCCACTCCGGGGCGAAACCCCGCGTGAACCAGATAGTAGTCTTCAAGTTCAATATATGGCTTGAGGGAATGGTAGAATTCCATATGGTCCGGGGGAATCAAGGTCTCCTCTCTCGCATGGCCGGCCGCCATATAACTTCTCAGAGTGGTGTAACCGGCATTTGCAAGATAAAGATTGCGATTCCTGCCACTCAGATAGTCAAGGAGCATGACTTCATGATTCCCTTTTAAAAATTGCACATCAATGGATGATTTCTTGAGCTCTATCAGGAAATCCACCACCCCCAGAGGATCTTTTCCCCTGTCGATATAGTCACCAAGGAAGATAAGCTGGTCCGTTTCCGGTTGCCACGACAGCTTCTCCAGGAGCCTTTTAAGCATCTCCAGACAACCGTGTATGTCACCCACTATAAATATTCGGCCCTCACCCATCAGATCTGAAAAATCAGACGGGGGCGGTCTCTCGGATCAAGCCGGACCAGCCCCGCTTTTTTGGCCGAATTCACGGCATCCCTGAATTCCTGACCCGTGATTCGGCGATTGATAAATCCATCCTGATCTGCCTTGCCGCAGGGTCTGTATTGATCCATAAGGTTGACATAGGTATTTTTGGAAATCTCTTTTGAAAGAAATTCCATAACCTCTTTGGTCCCCCCCACGTTGCCGGGCATAACCAGGTGCCTCACAATCAACCCCCTGAGCGCTGTTCCGTCGTTATCCATCACCAGGTCACCCACCTGGTGATGCATCTCTTTGATGGCGGTTTGAGCCACCTCCTGGTAGTCTGGGGCATTACAAAACCGATCAGCCCACTTATTTTCCCAAAACTTGAAATCGGGCATATAAATGTCAAAGATCCCGTCCAAAAGTTCCAGGGTCTCCTTCTGATCGTACCCGCCGGAATTATATACCAGGGGGACCCTTAAACCTTTTTCAATGGCCAGGATCAGGGCTTCAATAATTTGAGGAACAACATGGGTCGGGGTTACAAAATTGATATTTTGACACCCCCTGTCCGCCAGATCAACCATCATGTCTGCCATCTGTTCGGGTTCCACCTCGACCCCTTCAGCCAGATGGCTGATATCGTAATTTTGGCAAAGGCTGCACAGCAGGTTACACGAGGTTAGAAAGATGGTCCCTGAACCGAATTTGCCCACAAGGGGGGCCTCTTCTCCAAAATGGGTGTTGTAACTGGAAACCTTGGCCATTCTGCCGACACCGCAAACGCCGGTTTCACCCGCAAGCCGATTCGAACCGCACTTCCGGGGACAGAGGGTGCAGGATTTCAAAAGACCCAAGGCCTTTTCCAGACGACTTTGCAGTTCACCTTCGCTATAAAGCCTCATGTAGGAAGGTTCCACTATTTCATCCCCCCGAAACAACATCCCCCTGACAGGCCTTTGTCCATCAGGGGGATGACTTGTTTCAGAATTTCGGTTCAGAGATCTTGACCTGACGTCCTTAGGGCAGGAGGCCCTTAGTCTCTCGCCTGCCCGAATATCCTCAGGAGCATAAGAAAGAGGTTGATAAAATCAAGATAGAGGGACAAGGCCCCAAGGATAGCACCCTTTCTGACCACGCCGCCATCAAGTCCTGCGGGTTGTGCAAGGGCCATATTCTTTAGTTTTTGGGTATCGTAAGCGGTCAACCCCACAAAAACGATGACGCCAATATAGCTGATAATTATGCTCATACCGCTGCTGCGAAGAAACATATTTACAAGAGAGGCAATGATGATTCCGATCAGACCCATCATCAGAAATCCCCGCCACGAGGTCAGGTCTTTTTTGGTTGTCCACCCGTAGATGCTGCACCCGACAAATGTTCCGGCACAGATAAAAAAGGTGCTGGCAATAGACGTGCTGGTATATGCAAGAAATATGAAGGAGAGAGTAACGCCATTGAGGGCCGCATAGATCACAAACAGAGACGTGGCTGTGCTCGCGCTCAATCTGTTTACCATCCCGCTGATAGCAAACACAAGCCCCAACTGGCCAAAGATCAATACAAAAAATATTACGGGGTTGCCAAATATAAGCCCCGCTATGGATGGCGTGTTGGCCACATAATAGGCCACAAAACCGGTCAGCGCGAGGGCAAAGGCCATCCAGTTGTAAACGCTTCTGACAAATCCATTTACAAGGGCATCCGCCCTTGGTCTTGTTATAGTACTTTGTGCCATATTTTTACCTCCTGCTGATGATATAGAGAGAGTTCTGTTGTTTTTCAAGTCTTTTATCGATCTATTATAAAGGCTCCAGGTATTATAAGGGCTCCAGAAAAAAGTTCAAGTATAATGAACTTGGGGCTCATGATCGGGATGTTTCATACTCCTCAAGCCGCTTGATTCTTTCAGTGAGCGGGGGATGAGAGTAGTTAAACCATACATATAATGGATGTGGCATGAGATTTGAAAGGTTTTCTTTTGCCATTTTTTTGAGGGCCCTCACAAGAGGTTCCGCGGATTTGGTGATCCCGAGACAATAAAGATCCGCTTCCCTTTCAAACCTCCTTGATATACTCATGGCCATGGGGCTCAGGAAAAAACCGGCGGGCTGCCACAAAACCCCCACCAGAAAGAGTCCTGCATACACAGGCATCATGGAAAACCCGAAACTCTGATACATGGTTTCCCACAAAATCATTTTTGAAGCCAGATAGAAGATAAAAAAAGAGGCCACAGTCATAATCGCCATCTGTTTTTTGATATGGTTTTTTTTGAGATGGCCGATCTCGTGAGCCAACACAGCCACAATTTCATCGGCATGGTGAGCCTCTATAAGAGAATCAAACAGGACGATTCTTTTTGTCTTCCCCAGACCCGAAAAATAGGCGTTGGTGTGTCTGCTCCTCTTGCTGGCATCCATCTGATAGATGCCCTTGATGCTCAAACCTTCCTTTTCCGCCAGTTCTTCTATGTCTTTTTTTAAATCCGGGTCATTGATGGGGGTAAACTTATTAAAAAGAGGGGCAATGACAGTGGGATAAAGAACCGTCATAAGCAACTGAAACCCAAGGAATATGGCCCATGTCCATAACCACCATGTGTTACCGGCATATCTGACCATCAAAAACAGGGCGGATAAAAGTATACCGCCCAAGATAGCGCTGATGAGAACCCCCTTTACAAGATCGAAGGTCCATGTCTTGAAGGTCGTCGTATTAAACCCATATTTCTCCTCCAGCACAAAATTGTGGTAATAGCTGAAAGGCAGGCCAATCACTGCCGACACAACCGCAGGGAGAGCAAAAAACACGAGCCCCGCCACAACAAAATTAAAAGAAGAGAGGGTCATGGCAAACCAAGGCAGGACACCTGAAAGGATAATTGCCAAAAAGACGATTTCGCCTGTAATGGTCTGAACCAGACTAAAATTGGTGTTATCAAAGGTGTATTGATTTATTTTCTTTAGCTCCTCCTCATCTATGGTTCCCCTAAAGACCTCCGGAACTTTACCCCCGGATTTTTTCAGGTGGTTGGCGTTGATTTTCTCTATAAAAAGGTTTCCACCCGAACTGACAAGATAGACGCAAAGATAGACGATCAAAAACAGATTTAACGAAATCATGGGAATACCCTGGTTCTTTCCTTTTCTAAAAAATTTGGAACGAATATGGGAGCGTCAGTAAGAAATAGGGGGAATGGCAGGATAGTTTCTCAATATCTGAAGGGTCTGAGTGGTCTGGATCTCATCGGTGCCCGCTTCCAGAAAAGCCCCGATGATTTCTGCGGTTTCTTTTGTAAACCCGATTTCAGCGTAACCTATGATATATGTCAACGTATTTTCGTTTTGTTTTGGGGCCATGTCCTTTACAAAAGTCCATCTCCAGTTCGTACTATCCCCATTGTATTGGTACAGTTTGTTGTTGAGAATCAGATGGGAAGCAGTAATATTGTTACGCTGGTAGCCCTTATCAACCTCATCGGTATCAATAAAAAGGCCATAATAGCTGTACGCGGTTATCGGTTTCTCTGTGCTAATCTCGGCTTTCATGCTGGACAAACCAACCGTTACAGTGAGTTCTTTCGCATCCCCGGCAACATATGCAGTGCTCCGTGCTTGGTCCCTCGTTGAGTATTGCTTTATTTTACTGACAAATCGAAGAACGCCGGTCGTGTCCCGGTCCCCCCATCCCTGGTCCTCTGTCGCAACCACCGCTTCCACCAGTTGGTTCTGGGAAATCTTCATAAAAGACATGTCAATTGCCACTGTCCACAAATTATTCTTGACCTGCCAGGGGACTTTGCTGATCCTATCCCATTCCCAGCTTCCGCCATCACCGGCGTAGCCGTATAAAAAACCTTTTTCAACAAGGTAGTCGGCAGAAAAACGCTCGTCAAAGCGGAATAACGGGTTTTCGGAACTGGATGTCTTGACGAAAATCTGAACAGCCATGGCACGGGAATCAATCTCCCCGCGGGTCTTGATTGTGTAGATAATATCCCTTAGCGTATCCGAAACAGACACATCCGTTATGTCAAGAGGGGCCGGCAGTTCTTTGTTGATCTCGTCATCTATTGAGCCCTCATTCATCATATCAAGCCGGGTGATTTCAATATTGGTGCTGGAGGCAAGAAAGCCAAAACGAGCCGCACGTGTCAGCGTGTGGGCCAGCAAATCCCGGTCTTTTGATTCTCTGTAATCCAGGCTCCAAATCTCCAGGGGGTGGGTTCGCTTTACCTGATTTAGCAATACCGCCATGTCTTGGGTGTACAGCAGATCGTCTCCAAACCATCTTTCATACAAACGGTTCTCAAAGTCGTAATGGGTGCTGAAATCCTCGAACAGAACCGCATCAACGCTTTTGGCGGTGTCCTTTATCAAATTAAAGCCCCTGTTTTGGACAATAAAATAATCAGGGTAACGCTGTCTGATCTCACCAATAAGATCGATCATGTCATCTCTTGTTTCTTCGTAGATCTCGGTGGTATCGACAGTACCCAGAAACAGGCCATTGATTTGTCTTGGCAAAGAAGGGATAACCTTGTCAAGCACATAATCATGCCATTTTTTATTGCCGGCATTAACATAATAAGACCCCCAATTGGGGTTCTGGTCCGGTTTGCCATCGCCATCTTCATCAAAATACCACGATGCATAACCGCCGGGTCCCTTCCCATCTCCTGAAATCAATACATCGGTCTCCCCAATGGATATGTAGGCAATGACCCGTACGTTGTTGGTCTGCAATTTTCTAAGGTCACCAGGACTAAAATTTTGTAAACCCAGGACGAGGGTCTCATACTGGAGCAGTTTGTCTGAAAACCTGCCCCCATAGTAAAAACCAAGGGGTTCCTTTGCCAAAAGGGTTGTTGACCCGATCATGCAAAAGAGACCAATTGCCAAACTCTGAATAACTATGCTGGTAAACACCCTTTTCATGGTTTTTCCATAAATCACTTTGGGAAATGTGTAAGCCATACAAAAAAAAAGTTTTCTCTTGAGCCCATCTTCAACATGATTCACCGAGCCATTTCCGCATGGCATCATTTACCTCCACCGGCCGTTCCATGGTGGTCAAATGGCCACAATTTTCAATGACCGCCAACTCGGACCCGGGAATGTTGTCAGCCATTTCAATGGACAACCCAAGGGGAGTCAACTGATCCTGACGACCGCAAATGATGGTGGTTGGGCATGAGATATTTGGAAGATTTGCAAGATGATCCCGACGACTCAAAAGTGCCTGTTGCTGGCGTATAAACGACTCGGGCCCCACACGAGCGGTCATCGCTTTTACCTGGGAAATCAAGGTTTTATCAGAAAACCTACCAGGATGGACAAACAAAGACACCAACCGGTCAACCACCTCTTCAAACCCGCCTGCCTTCACCTGTTCGATAAATTTATATCTCTGGGATACCTGTTCGGGAAGGTCTTCACCGGCCCGTGTGTCCAGAAGTGCCAATCGCTCCACCCGG
>JAUVRS010000220.1 GCA_030597505.1 Desulfobacteraceae bacterium | reverse complement strand
GGCTCCAGATGTTATGCAGTTGCCGCTTTCCTTGAACCGGGGTTGGTAAGAAGCCATCTGCCTGCCGTGGACTACTCCAAGAAGTCCTATGCCCTACCCATGTGGGCCTACACGGCGGTGGGGTTTAAAGAGGGACGGTATTGGGTCACCGGGTTTAGGACAGAATACAATCACAAATGGGATCCAAGAAACTACGATGACAGGGAACTGCCGCCCGCCATCCAAAGATTCCATAAAAGATACAATACCAGCCCCCTTTTGGAACATTTAGAAAACTGTGCCACCAAAAACCACTGTTTTGCGGCAAAAAATCTGTTTCTTGAAAGATGGGAAGCCCCCTTACCCGTC
The DNA here is from genome assembly GCA_030597505.1 of Desulfobacteraceae bacterium. GTDB lineage: Bacteria > Desulfobacterota > DSM-4660 > Desulfatiglandales > Desulfatiglandaceae > JABMQV01. The sequence continues at coordinate 4,673 of JAUVRS010000220.1, read as the reverse complement.
AGTCAGGGATGCAATGCCGCATGTCTGGGGTGTATTTCTTATCAGTCCGAGCAATCCTGCGAGGCCTCACACCAGAGGATTTCCTTCAGGCCTTCACAGGAAGAGATCGTCCTTCTCGCTGTAAACCATCTGAATAATGCCCCTCAAGCCATTGTAAGTTTTGGCCAGGGCTGTGAAGGGGAACCCCTCACAGAGTACCGGTTGATAGCCAATAGCATAGCTGAGGTAAGGGGACAGACAGACCGGGGGACCATCAATCTGAATACAAACGGGAGCTGGCCCGAACGGATTCGTTTGATAGCCAAGAGCGGTCTTGACTCGATCCGAATCAGCCTAAACAGCGCGCAACCCAAGCTCTACCGCGCCTATTACCGTCCAAAGGGTTATGAGTTTGAAGATGTGGTGAAATCCATCACCCTGTCCAGGGAAATGGGCCTCTACACAATGATAAATTATCTGGTTTTCCCTGGAATTACTGACACCGAAAAGGAAATACAGGCGCTGGGAGATCTGATCAGGAAAACAGGGGTCAATTTTATACACCTAAAGAACCTGTGTATTGACCCTGAAATCTATATGCAGAAAATGCCAGGAACCGGGGGGTCTGGAATAGGTATAAGACAAATGGTGAACACCCTGAAAAAAGAATTCCCGGAGATTGAACTAGGCTACTTCAACCAACAGGCAGAAAGGCAGCGGTCCGACCCAGCCAGTAAGACCCGGGAGTAAAGGAGTGGCGGAACAGCAGTCTTAAAGCCCAATGGTTTTTCTATAACGCAAACAATTTGCGCCGTTATTCTTGTGGTCCTCAAATGAGATCAAGTCAATATTTCGATAGGCCTTTTCCCTTGCATCCTCCAGGGTTGAAGCACCCGCAATGACGTGAAGCACCCGTCCCCCATAAGTAAAGAGACCGTTTTCAGGGTCATCATCAACCCCGGCAAAATAGACCATCACTCCCTTTTCTATCTTATCGAGACCGTTTATTCTGTGGCCCTTGCCATAACGGCCCGGATAACCCTTGTTCCACCCCTTTGAGGCCTTTGAACGACCTTCCATTGCAATCACATCCACATAATGCTGTTTGTTCCAGACCTGGTTGATTGTGTCCAGGGTGCCGTCCCATACGGCCATCCCGATCTCAAAAAGGTCCGTACTCAACTTCCGCGCAATGACCTCCCATTCCGGATCACCATGTCTGACATTGATCTCAAAGACATCAAGCTGGTCATAGGGATCCAGGTTTAGGCCAAAATAGATGACCCCTTTGTAGGCCCAGCCCAGATCGTTATAGATGGCATTAACGGTGGGGTTTACAATCTCTTTTATGATTCGATTGACAAGCCAGGGGCTGACGTCTCTGTGGGGGCAATAACAACCGGTTCCCCCGGTATTCAAATTCCCCCCGAATTTCTTGATCGCCTCGGTATCATCCGGATCAAAGGCTGGTTTGTAATCATGGGCAAACGTCCGCAATGGCATGGCATGGATGCCGTCTAGATAGACAAAAAACGAAATTTCCGTGCCATATTTTCTTTCTTCAATGACCACACGGTTTCCTGACTCTCCAAAGGTCTTTTTAACCATGATTTTGTTAATAGCGGTTTCAGCGTCCGAAACACCTTCACAGACAATAGCCCCTTTTCCAGCGGCCAACCCATTTGCCTTGACAACCACTTGGTAGCCGATGTTTCGGACGTATGCTTTTGCGGCTTCAGGGTCATCAAACACACGGTATTCCGGTTTGGGAACCCCTATCTTTTTTAGGAGATCATCGGTAAAGGCACGGTCGCTTTCCAGTTGTACGTACTCCTTCTTTGGGCCAATTGTCCGTATGCCCCTCTTATTAAGGACGTCAATCAGGCCTTCTCCCAGTGGAGTCTCAGAGCCCACGTCCACCAGGTCTACTTCCTTTTCAACACAAAAATCGCCGATCTCTTTAAAGTCCTTTGTGGGAACCCGCTCTATGAGCCCCCGTCGCCCTTTGAGCGTGTACAGAACCCCTGGATTACCAGGTGCAAAATAGACCTTATCCACATGTTGGCTGTCTCCATATTTGTCCGCAAGGCAATGGTCTCTGCCACCGGAACCATACACGAGTACTTTCATCATACACTCTCCTGAGGGCATTCTTGATCAATCAATTGTGCCTGGAGTATAAGGGAGGGATAGTTGTGTGTCAAGGAACCGGGGCACTGAGATAAGATCCTGAGGTGGACCTTTCCCAAGGAAAGCCCAAACAGGGAAAAGACCCAACGGGGTTGTCATGGATCTCATGGTGTGTTAAAATCCGAGAGACTTAAAACATGAAAGGGTCCAAGAACATGAACAAGGAATTCCTGACGGTCAGTGAAGTCCTGGAGGTTTTTGAGATAAAGGAGAGTTTTGTTGCCGATCTTGAAAAAGAGGAAATTGTGTGCCCCGTCTGTCGGGAAGGGAGTCCTTCCAAGCTCTTTTCTGCCGTCGAACTGGAAAAGCTGCGAATAGCAAAACTTCTTGTGGAAGACATGGAGGTCAACCTATCAGGGGTCGAGATCATTTTGCGGATGAGACAGGATATGATCGACATGAGAAATCAGTTTGATGCCATATTGGAAGAACTGCGCTGCCATTTCGAGGAGAGACTCAAGACACCCCGCTGACCCACCATTTCCCCTGTTCCCCTTTTTATATCCTGATATCCTTTCTGAGATCTCCTTTGTAAAGTCCGTCCATCTTTTTCACCGCCTCAAGGATATCCTTGTCTTTTGTCTTGGGCACCTTTACGACCAGTTTGACCAGGAGATCCCCGCTTTTCTTTGTCTTGACATTGACGGCCCCTTTACCTTTCAATCTCAGCGTCTGCCCGTTCTGGCTTCCTGATGGCACCTTTAAATTAACCTGCCCGTCTGTTGTGGGAATCCGGATGGTCCCGCCGGCCATGGCTTCCCTTATCGTTACGGGGACCTCCATGGTAAGGTTATCACCCTTTCGCGTCAAAAAGGGATGCGGTTTCATGTGAATGATCAGGTAAAGATCTCCCGACCGACCTCCATTAAAACCCGGCTCCCCTTTCCCCGCTACCCGCACTTTGGAGCCTTCTTTCACGCCTTTGGGAATAACCACTCGAATCTTTTCCGTTCCGCGGACCTGACCGCTACCTCCACACCCGGGGCAGGCCTTGCCTATCTGACCATGACCATGACATTGGGGGCAAGGCTTGGTAAACTGCATGGGACCCTCTGCCACATCCTGCCTGCCCGAACCATTGCATGCAGAACAGGTGTTGACCTGGGAATTCGAATCTGTCCCCGACCCCTGGCATCCGGGACATGTCTTTATTTTTTGCATGACCAGTTCGGTCTCAAAGCCTTTTAGCGCTGAAATGAGATCGATGGTCATTTCATGCTCTATATCCCGTCCTTTGGAAGCCGTAGTGGTTCTAAATCCGCCGCCTCCCATCCCTGCACCAAACAAATCGCCAAAGATATCTTCATAACTCTGATATTGGCCAAATCCGCCCCCAGCCTGGCTCTGTGCCCCGCCTTGAAAAGAACTCCATTGCGCATACTCCCTGGCCTTCTCAGCGTCAAATCCCGTCTTGAGGGCCTCTTCCCCAAACTCATCGTAGAGCTTCTTTTTTTTCTCGTTACCGAGGCAATCGTAGGCCCTGGATATATCCTTAAACTTCTGCTCCGCCTTCTTCTTCCCAGGGTTGATGTCGGGGTGCCATTTTCTGGCCAGTTTGCGATAGGCCTTTTTTATTTTCTCCTGAGAGTCATTCTTTGAGACACCCAAGATCTTATAGAAATCTTCCGCCATAAAATACTCCAATGGATTCTTTCGGGGTATACCCGTATTAAAATTACATTAGATAGGTAACAATTGTCAATTCCACAACACCTTTGACTTTCATTTTGATACCAAAAAAGCATACCCCCGCAGTAACCGTTCACAGGTTTAGGCCTGCCCGGTATTGTCACAATGGCCTTTATTTCGGGGACGTCGTAACCCAACATTGGGCATCCCGATTCACCGGCCCACAGTCCCCTGTCTGCTTTGTGTAATTTAGGGAATGGTTCTTTTTCTTTCATTGGCCGCCTTCAGTTCAGTATAATGAACGCTCTCCCTGGATAGGTCCCACAACCAACTTAATAAATCAATCAAATCAAGACCACATCACTACAATCTTATAGATATAACGCATTTGAAGCCCTCAACTTGACGTATTGTTTCTTAATCATTATAATACCCCCACGATACACGATACGTTCTCTATTATGAACTCCCGTATGGCATTATGGCATTGCAGAGGTGGCGTCATGAATTCAAGGATTTTGGTTATACATCCCGAAAAATGCAACGGCTGTGGAGACTGCGAAGTGGCCTGTTCCATAAAAGGCAGCGGGATAAATAGCCCTGACCGGTCCAGTATTCACATAATTAATGAAAATCATGATGACACATTTTTTCTTCCTGTAACATGCCATCAATGCGAAGATCCGCCCTGCCTTGATTCCTGCCCCAATGAAGCGATTTACCGCGACGATGTACTAGACAGAACCAGGGTCAACCCCGGCGAATGTGTTGGATGCAGGATGTGCGTCTCAGCCTGTCCCTTCGGGGCCATGGGATTTGACGAAGAAAGAGGGAAATCTTTCAAATGCGAGCCTTGCGAAGGCGAACCCGAATGT
>JAUVRS010000172.1 GCA_030597505.1 Desulfobacteraceae bacterium | reverse complement strand
GAGGGCTTACACCCTCGCTGACAGGGGGACCTATCTGAAGTACAAATTTGGCAGAAAACAGGGGCTGGATCTTGACATCATGTGCGAAGGGGACCCCAGGCTTTTCAATCCGTATGGGATCATCCCTATCAGTCCCAAGAAATATCCTCATGTAAAATACAGATTGGCCGAACGTTTTGCCCGGTGGCTGGTATCTCCAAAGGCCCAGGGCCTTATTGCAATGTTCAAAATACAGGGAAAGCAGGCCTTTTATCCGGATGCCATCCCTAAGGCCAGGTAGGTCATATGCATGTTATTCTTTAATGAAAGGTTTAAAAAGGTCATCTCATGGGTTTTTTTATAGACAGTTTTTTGTCTGCCATAATGCTTCTGTGGTCATTCAACCCCGATGTCTATTTTATCATTTATGTGTCGCTCAAGGTGAGTCTGAGCTCAACCTTGATAGCCAGCCTCCTGGGCGTTCCTGCAGGCTTTATGATATCTTTTAATTCTTTTCGGGGAAAACGGGCGGTTGTTACTGTCATGAACTCCCTGATGGCACTGCCGACGGTGGTTGTGGGTCTTCTCGTCTATTCCTTTATCAGCAGGAAGGGGCTCCTGGGAATCCTCGATCTCCTTTACACACAGACAGCCATGGTCATTGGGCAGGTGATCCTTATTTTTCCTATTGTGGTCTCTCTTACCATCGCGGCCACCAGCCGGGTTGATGAGAGGTACCGGAAGACGGCCATGACCCTGGGGGCCGGTCCCCTGCAGACGGCCCTGGTTGTTTTCAGGGAAACGCGTTTCGGAATAATTGCCGGTGTCATAGCCGCCTTTGGAAGGGTCATTTCCGAGATAGGTATCAGCATGATGCTGGGGGGCAATGCCAAGGGCTATACGAGAACCATGACAACGGCCATGGCCCTTGAATACGATAAGGGGGAGTTTGTACTCGGAGTGGCCCTTGGAATGGTTCTTCTTTTTATAAGCCTTGCTGTCAATATCTTTTTTAATCATATACAGGGGAAAGGCAGGGTCTGATGCTTTTTGAACTCAAAGACCTTACAAGAATTTATGGGGACAGAACCGTTCTGGATATACCGGGGCTGATTCTTGAAAAGGGGATCATATACGCCATGCTGGGACCAAATGGGTCGGGAAAAACATCACTCCTTGAAATCTTGGCCCTGCTTGTCCCCCCGACAACCGGCCAGATCAGATATGAAAATAAATGGGTCAACTTTTCCGGGAACCATTTGACGCTTTTGCGCAGGGAAATTGTTATGGTCCGGCAGGACCCGGTCCTTTTTACAGCCACCGTATATAAAAACCTCGAATTTGGCCTCAAGATAAGGGGGGTTTCCAGAAAAGAAAGAGATCCGGTCATCTGCGAGTGTCTTGATTTGGTAAAGATGCAGGATTTTGCGGATGCGGGGGCACACACGCTGTCAGGTGGCGAAACACAGAGAATTGCCATTGCCCAAGCCCTGGTTTGTTCTCCAAGAGTGATATTTTTTGATGAACCGACCTCAAGTGTTGACGCAGAGAGCCAGATTGACATAGAAAACATAATCAGGGGAATAAATGAACAAAAAGAGATTTCAATTATATTTACCACCCATGATCTGATGCAGGCCTCAAGGCTTTCCCGCCGGGTAATTTCTCTTCAGGAAGGTAGGATTGTCCCCCAAAGATTCCAGAATTTATTTAACGGAAGGATTACCACGGATGGAGATGGGAGCAGATCGTGTCTGGTTTATGACAAGATAGGTTTTCTGGTAAAGACAGAAAAGAGAGGGGGCGTAAAACTCTCGATTGATCCCAGGAAGATAGTAATTCTCCCGGATGACGTGCCGGGGGCCCACAAAAATATTTTTGATGGAAGACTCATACAGATGACATACGAACACGACGAGGTGAGGGCAATAGTCGATATCGGGGTTCCTCTCAACATTCTTATGTCAAAAGAGAAAGTCACTGATGGACATCTTTGCGTGGGGGATAATGTGAAGATTTCTTGCCCCAGCGAGGCGAACGAGGTATTGTAGACGACCAAGGTTCTTTAAAAGCTAGGGCGTTACGACTATTGATGACTTCCGTTTTTTTATGAACGCCATTTTTTCTCCTTTAGTGACAGGGATTCATCAGGTCCCGGTCGGGGCGTTCAATCTTGTTTTCAAACCGGTGAAAAAAGAGGCGTGTTAATATTCCCAGACTGACCTGAAAGAATCCTGTGACCCCTGATTTTTACAAATGCTGGTTTCGAGACCACTGGCCCGTTTGGGCTGCGAGTGTGTTGCGATTTTGGTCGCGTCTGGTTCGGGTCCGGATTGTTGGACTGGAAGCGCTAATACGCGCCCCTGAGGCGGCTGCCGCCCACTGGCACGGAGACGAACTGGCCCTTATTACACACTTTGGCAGGCTCGGGATAACGCTACTGGTGAGCCAATCAAAGGACGGGGAATTGATGGCAAAGGCGGCACGTTCCCTGGGATACCGAATCACCCGGGGGTCAACCACCCGGGGGGCAGTCGGCGGCCTGTTGGCCCTCATCAAAAGTGTGCGAAGCGGGCACAGTGTTGTTCTGGCCGTGGATGGTCCTCAGGGACCGCGAGGGGTGTGCAAGGCGGGGATTGTCCAACTGGCGCAAAAAACTGGCGTGCCCCTGTTTCCCGCGGGTGTGGCCACTTCTCACAAATATGTTTTTAAAAAGTCATGGAATCAGGTGTATCTGACACTGCCCTTTTCACGGCAGGTCATTTTGATTGACAAACCCTTGCTTTTCTTAAAGACATCCGACCCAGGAAAAAGGGAACAGTACCGTCTCAGTGTTGAGAAGGCCCTAGACGATGCCCGATGCAAGGCAGAGAGAATGCTTAAGGACTGGAAATGAATACCCATGTTTCCACAGCCATTGTCTTGCGGATCAAGGAATTTGGTGAATCAGATCTTTTGATCAGTTTTTTCACCGCTGACAAAGGTCGACTAAAGGGTGTGGCCAAGGGGGCACGGAGGAGCAAGAAACGGTTTTCCAACTGTCTGGACCTGTTTTGTCTGGCGAATTTGGAATATGATTTAAAAAGAAAGGGCGATCTCCATTTCCTCCATTCAGGGAAACTGCTCGACGCATTTCCAGGGCTCAGATCCGATTTCTATTCTTTGTCTCTGGCAAGTTACATGACCGAACTTACCGAAATTCTCTTTCCCGTGGCTGTCGTTGACGAGAAAATGTTTGCTTTGCTCAAGGAATCCTTTTTTGCCATAAGCGAGGGAAAAAAAGGTGATATGGTTCGGACCTTTTTTGAGGCCAGGGCCATGGCGCTTGGGGGATATGGGATTGACCTGGATATATGCTGCAGCTGCAAAAGGCCTTACACCGGACGGGGAGATGCGGTTTTTGAACCGCGAAAAGGAAGAATTGCCTGTCTAAACTGTAAACAGGGGTCAAAGCTAACTCCCCGTTTTGGTCCGGGGAGTGTAAACGGTCTGAGGATGATGCAGTTATCCGAACTGAAAGGAATCGAAACCCTGGGGCTGACGGACGAGATGATACAAGAAATAAGGCCTGTTAACAAGCTCCACATAGAATATCGCGTAGGCAAGAGATTGAAAAGTGCAAGATTTCTGGAATAATACGGGGGTAAGACCGGGCATGAAGAGGAATCCCCTTGCCGTTGTTTATACCTTGTGCCTTGAATTCGATCTCCAGCAGTTTTGGGCTACATCCTGTCAAGAGTTTTATTTTTCTTCGTCCGCGGCGAATTCTTTGAGGATTTCGGAATTTTTATGAATGCGCCGAAGTTTCGCCTTTAAATTGGCCTTATTGGGCTTTGTTTTTCTGGAACGAATTGCTTTTGTTCTTTTTCTGTTGGTACCCATTTGGTATGTCTCCTTGGCTTTGATCAGACCTGATTTTCAGAACCAGATAGCTCAAAAAGTTTATATGGTTTCCACTAAACATGTGGATCACTAAATTTTGTATATAAACCTTTAATTAATACTATTATAGAAAATCCCTGTCAAGATCAAATGAGGTATTGCCAACAATTTTTTCAAATCCATTGATTTTTGACAATATATACCTTAATGGCCTGCGCAGGCCCCAAGTTGCACAGCCTACGATTTTCGGCTCAACGGGGTCCGGGAATCGAACCCCTTGATTTTCCACTAAATCGAGTTGAAAAATATGCCTATTCATGAGATAAGCAACCCACAAGGACGAAAAGGATTGTTGAGAATAGAATTATGGAGGTGAAAATATGGATTTACGGCTGAAGGCACATGTTGAATGTCTGGACGGAAGAACAGGTCGTCTGGAAAACATAATACTCAACCCGGAGACCGAAAGGGTGATGTATCTGGTGGTCAGGGGAAATGATGTTGCCAACACGCAAAGGCTTGTGCCGGAAAGGATGGTCAAAGAGGCCTCGCATGATACGGTTTTTCTTTCCATTAGCAAAAAAAAATTTGAAGAGATGAAAAAACTTATACAGGAGGATTACATCCCCTCCGACACAATGCTTTATATGGCCAAGAATGCCGGATGGAATATGGGAACGCCGGCTGCCATGTTTGTTGAACATGTGGTTGTTCCGACCGGGGGGCTGATGGTACAAAAAGGGACCGGGGTTTTCGCCACGGATGGACATGCTGGCCGGGTTGATGAGTTTCTTGTGGAGAAGAAAGGCGGACGTATTACCCATCTTATTCTGCGGGAAGGCCATTTGTGGGGAAAAAAGGATATATCGGTTCCGGTCAATCAGATCGACCGTTATGAGGACGGAAAAGTATATCTGAAATTGGCCAAAGACGAGGTGGAAGAATTGCCCCTTATTGACCTGAAAGGGGAAAAATAACGTAACCTTGAACCCCTGAACCTTTGAACCCGTGAACGCCTACTTCAAACATATGTTTTGGGAACAAGATCATGCCGATTCCTGGTAACCTTTTGACTACGGCCATGGCCGTAATGCCTCACAAGGATGTGGAAAGGGCCCTCGAAACGGCTCTTTTAGTGGATATCCCTTTCTGGCCCCAACTCCCCAACTACAGCTATTATGAGGATATGTACGTCCAGGCCTCTGAACATTTTCCAGGCATTTTGCTGGATATTGAAGGAAGGACCTTGAGATTTTCCAGTGAAAAGTTTTTTGACGAACTGGAAGAGGCCCTGGGCCATTTTGATGAGCCGGAGTATTTTGACATCAGCAAAACTTATTCCGTTGTGTATAGCCGATTTCTGGAACTGGATCTGTCTCAAAGACCCGCCATACGCGGTCAATTGGAGGGTCCTGTAAGCTTTGGGTTCAATGTGTCCGATGAAAATGATCGGCCTATTCTGTTTAACGATACGGTCAGACCATTTATGCTGGAATTTATGGCCAAACGGGTCAACGCACAGCTGGAACGACTAAAGCGGCAAAACTCAAACGCATTTATGTATATTGATGAACCGGGGCTTCAATTTCTCTGGAGTGCCATGTCCGGGTATGGTGATCAGGCGGCACGGGCGGATATGGATTTGTTTTTTTCCATGATTGACAGGCCCCGGGGTGTTCATCTGTGTGGTAACCCGGACTGGGATTTTCTTCTGGGAATGGACTTGGATATTCTTTCCCTTGACGTCTATACAAACGGTGAAGTGTTTGCGTCTTACGCCCGATCCATACAGAAATTTCTTGATCGTGGTGGCGTGATTGCATGGGGTATGGTGCCCACCAATTTTGAGCCTTTTGAAAAGGAGAACATGGATTCTCTTATTGGAGGGCTTGAAGAAATCTGGCGGGCGCTGGAGAAAAGGGGGATTGACAGGGACCTGCTGATCTCCAGAAGTCTGCTTTCACCAGCCACCTGCTGTCTGGTAAATCCGGATGGGGAAAAGACTGTGGAAAAGGCATTTGGTGTGGTAAAGGAGTTGTCGGAAAGACTTCGAGAAAGATATAAACTTTGAATTGCAGAAGGCCCTTGAACACTGGGAGACTGTAGTGAGTATCAAACAAAAGCAGGCATTTCGTGATTTTGCCGGTGAAGGAATTTTCAGAGTATCGGTGGGTCTTGAAGACTCGGAAGATCTATGCGGCGATCTGATGAAAGGGTTGGCGGGCCTCACCTGATCTGACCTGACGGCGG
>JAUVRS010000009.1 GCA_030597505.1 Desulfobacteraceae bacterium | reverse complement strand
GTTGGTGGCATTATAGGTGGAATAATACTATGCTGCATCCTCGACACCGCTTACGGGCCCAGGGTGCCATCCCTCCACCCCCCCCAGGGTGGTTCGTTGTGCCCTGCTGTCCTTTTCAGATATTTCACGGTGTCCGGCAAGATCGCGGTCGGAAAACCCGTCTTTCTTGGCCTGCTTGAGCAGATCATCAGAGATCCCCTGGCCCTTGGATTTGATTATCTCTTCCTCGAGATCAACAAGCTCCTTCATTTGCTCAATAAACCATGGTTTGATGTAGGTTTTTTCATAAAGGTCTTGGACGGTGGCACCTTTTCTGAGGGCCTCATACATAATAAACTGCCGCTCGCTGGATGGTTCCGCCAGAAGATCAAACAGGTCGTCAAGTGACCGTTTGTGGAAATCCTTGGCAAACCCCAGGCCATAGCGACCTGTCTCCAAAGAGCGTATGGCCTTTTGAAACGCCTCCTTATAGGTTTTGCCGATGCTCATGGCCTCACCCACAGCCCGCATTTGGGTCCCCAGCTTGTCCTCAGAGCCTTCAAATTTTTCAAACGCCCACCGGGCAAATTTTACTACCACATAGTCCCCCCAAGGGGTGTACTTATCAAGGGTTCCTTCCCTCCAGTAGGGTATCTCATCAAGGGTCAGTCCCCCTGCCAGCATGGAGGAAACAAGGGCAATGGGAAAACCGGTAGCCTTTGAGGCGAGGGCGGAGGACCTGGAGGTTCTCGGGTTGATCTCGATTACCACCACCCGGCCGGTCTCGGGGTCATGGGCGAACTGGACGTTTGTTCCCCCAATGACTTTAATGGCCTTGACAATGTCATAGGAATATTTTTGAAGCCGCTCCTGAAGCTCATGGGCTATAGTAAGCATAGGGGCCGTACAGAAAGAATCACCGGTGTGGACACCCATTGCATCCACATTTTCAATAAAACAGACCGTGATCATCTGATTCTTGCTGTCCCGAACGACCTCAAGTTCCAGTTCCTCCCATCCCAAAACAGATTCTTCCACCAGGATCTGGCCCACAAGGCTGGCCGAAATACCGCGGCTCGCAATGGTTCTTAACTCTTCCACATTATAGACCATGCCGCCCCCGGTTCCACCCATGGTGTAAGCAGGTCGGATTACTACAGGGTAACCCAATTCATCAGCAACCTTTTCGGCCTCCTCAACACTAAACGCCGGATTGCTCCGGGGCATTTCAATGCCAAGCCGGTCCATGGTTTCCTTAAAAGCGATCCTGTCCTCTCCTCGTTCAATGGCGTCCGGTTCAACCCCTATGATCTTTACATCATATTTCTCCAGCACTCCGGTACGGTAAAGTTCGGAAGAGAGGTTTAGGCCCGACTGGCCACCAAGATTGGGAAGCAAGGCATCTGGCCGTTCCTTCTCTATAATTTCTGTCATTGTCTGTAGATTCAAGGGCTCGATATAGGTCACATCAGCTGTGTCCGGATCTGTCATGATGGTGGCAGGATTGGAGTTGACCAGAACGATCTCATAGCCCAGGTTTCTGAGGGCCTTGCAGGCCTGAGTACCCGAGTAATCAAATTCACATGCCTGGCCAATCACGATGGGGCCCGAACTGATTATCATCACTTTTTTTATGTCTTCTCGTCTTGGCATAAAGGTCTCCTTAAAATCTCATTTGGATTTTTGAATCATCATTCTTTGTCAAATAAAACCTGATGGCTCGTTTGGGGTGGCAAGCGTACCAGCACGTCGAGACCAAGATCCGGCTGAAAAGAAATTTGAATGCACCGGCCTGTCAGAAGGGTATAGCCTTCAATCGCTGTCCATCAGATTATCACCCGGTTGGGAGAAAAGGCAAAAACGCTTTTCCGAGAGATTAATATAATAAGGGTGGGGGCCGGGTGTCAAGGACGAAACCGGCTGGATCTTGTCCATTCCAATGGACAAGCGATCATGGCACATCGGTTGTTTCGTTTTGAAAAAGAGGGGATGGACCCGGAAGAGATAGAACCTTTCGCCGACTCCTGTTTTTTAAAAAAAATTGAAATTTTCCCCATCCAGACTTATGTTTTAAAATCAGTCAGGATAACCAATCAAACCGCATGAGGCTTTTTGTGGCAAATAATCACCGGAAATATATTTGGCTTGGTCTTGTTTTACTTTTTTTGTTTTTCTGGTCCAATAAAAAGGAGTTTTCTCATTTTTTTGAATCAAGGCCGACGGCTGATCACCTCGATTTTAATCACCAAGAGGGGGGTTCTGACCGTAAGACTGTTGTGGTCTCATCGGATGAAAAGATCCATATGGAGGTCTTTGACAGGGTCCATCCGGCTGTTGTAAACATTGCCACAACCACTCTGGGAATGAATTTCTGGCTCGAAGTCATTCCCAGACAGGGACAGGGCTCAGGCTTTATAATTGACAGAGAAGGCTATATCCTTACCAATAATCATGTGGTGGCCAAGGCCCAGAAGATAACGGTCACCATGGCCGATGGCAGCAAGATCTCAGCACCCCTGGTAGGCAGGGACCCTGCTTCGGACCTGGCAGTGATAAAGATACCCTCACGCTATGTGAACGCGGTGGTATCCCTGGCCGATTCTGACGCGGTGCGTGTAGGCCAAAAGGCGATTGCAATCGGTAATCCCTTTGGTCTATCCCACACCCTGACCACCGGGATTGTCAGCGCCCTCAAACGGGATATTCGGACCCGAGATGGCCACCGGATTGATGACCTGATACAGACCGATGCGGCCATAAACCCCGGGAACTCGGGGGGGCCGCTCCTCAATTCGAGTGGTGAAGTAATTGGTATCAATACGGCGATTTACAGTCTCTCCGGCGGATACCAGGGTATCGGGTTTGCCATACCGATCAATCAGGCCAAGGAGGTGGCGACCCAACTGATTACCTCGGGCAGGGTGGCCCGACCGTGGCTTGGCATTTCAGGGATTTCCATAACTCCCATGATCTCTGAAGGTCTTGGCCTGGGTGTTCAGGAAGGAGTGCTGGTGGTTCGTGTGGTAAAAGGCAGCCCGGCCCATCAGGGCAATCTGCGGGGCGGCCATAAGGAAGTGATCATTGGAAGCCGGCGGTTTCTCCTTGGTGGGGATATAATCATGGCGATTGACGGTCACGGGACCTCCGATATGGAAGATTTGGTTCAGATAGTCGGAAGATTGAAGGTGGGAGAGACCGTATCAGTACGTATAATGAGAGACAACCGGCCCATGGACATGGATATTTTGCTGGCGGAAAGGCCTTAGGCCTGGCCCAATTTATTTGGATTGTTCCTCATGACCCAATAGGATCATCCTCTCTTTGGCCGCCTGTTTTCTTTTGTCCTCCCATCTGATCCATTCCTTTTTCAAACGGGCCAGTTCTTCTTCTATCCCCCCAATCTTTTTTCTGTCGTCGTCCTCACAAGAGGTTTTTACCTGGGCCAGATGCCTTTTCAATTTCCTGACGCGCTCTTTTATGGATTTCATGGTCAGGAGGGTCTCCCTCTCTTTTTCTGTAGGGACCTCGATTTTCCCGGGGCAGGTTGGCGTCGAGCGTTTAGTGATCGGGGGCGTATCTTTGTCCATTTTCTTTGCTCGTAAGGGCCTGCGCAAAAATGTAAAGTTATTTTTGCGTAAGCCCTAACCCTTTCATAATTGCGTTGTGGAGTTTGGGTCTGAAAACCCGGATCTTTTCGTTTTTTCGCGTCGGATGGATCCGGTTTGTGAGAAAAATAACCGTTATATCCCGGTCCAAATCCACCCATATTGAAGTGCCGGTAAATCCGAGGTGTCCAATACTGTTGTCTGAGAAATATCTTCCGGAACTGGAAACTCCAGGGGATGGCGTATCCCACCCCAGGGCCCAGGTCCCGTTTTTTACATGCCTTTGGCGGGCAAAGAAAGCCCTGACCGTTTCAGGCCTCAAATATTTATTTTGCCGACCATAGAAATGGTTTGTCAACAGGCTGACCAGCGCATAAACCTCCATGGCAGTGCCGAACAGACCGGCGTGGCCGGAATATCCGCCAAGCGCATAGGCGTTTTCATCGTGGACAGTCCCCTGGATGACCTCCCCCCGCCAGGGACACGCTTCGGTGGCTGCGTATTGGCCGGCTTTGAACTTGTCGGGGCGTGTTAGGTCGCAGATAAAAGTTTTTTTAAGGGCCAGGGGCTTGTAGAAGTGACGATCAAGAAATAGATCCATCGGAACCCCTGCGGCTTCTTCAACAACCCATTCGAGCATCATGAACCCGAGATCACTGTAAAGTGCTTCCTGGCCGGGCCGAAAGATCAAGGGCATCTTTAGCAATTGTGCCCGTAAAAACTTCTTTCTTTTCTTTAGGGGAACCCGTTCAAGCGCCAGATAGAACGATTCCCAGGCAGGGAATCCGGCTGAATGACTTAGAAGCATCCTCAAGGATATGCCCTTCTTTTCCTCAGATACATGGCAGGGCAGCAGGATATCGATTGTTTGGTCCAGTTTGATTACTGCGCCATCTACCAGCTTCATGATGGCAAGGGTGGCGGCCAAGGGCTTGGTCAGGGAGGCCAGGTCAAAGATGGTCTCCTTTTGCATTGGGGCGACCGTGGGTTTTAGTGAGCGATGACCGGCTGCTTCCAGAAAAGTAATTTCTCCCGTTTGCGCCACCAAGAGCACAGCCCCGGGGTAGACTCCTCTCAAAACACCTTCTCCGAGCAGCGATTCTAAATGATGTTTGATTTTCACAACTAAAGCAAAACTCCTGGAAAAGAGTGTTTATTTATGGTAGTAGGCAGAACCTTTTAAATCTACTCTGGAGTATATACCCAATGAATGCAGTAAACAATGAGGATATACATCGTCTTACCTTTGAAGGCAAAGAAGTCATCCTAATCGGCACGGCCCATGTTTCCAGGGAGAGCGCCGAACTTGTGACCAAGGTTATCAAAGAGGAAACCCCGGATACAGTATGTGTTGAGCTTTGTCAATCCAGATACCAGGCCATCACTCAAAAGAATAAATGGCAAGATACCGATCTCGTCAAGGTTATCAAAGAAAAAAAGGCCTTTCTCCTTTTGTCTAATCTCTTGCTTGCATCTTTTCAGAAAAAGATTGGTAAGAAACTGGGGATAAAGCCTGGGGAGGAAATGCTCCGGGCCGTCAAAGCTGCAGGAGAGGTGGGGGCTAGTTTGGTGCCTGCGGACAGGGATATAAGGACCACTCTGTCACGGGCATGGCGACTAATGGGGTTTTGGAAAAAGATTAAACTTTTGACCCAGCTTGTTCTCTCCATGGGCGAGACCGATTCGCTGACCGAGAAAGACATTGAGGAGATGAAAAAGAAGGATGTTCTTGAAAGTCTTCTTGCGGAGATGGGTGAAGTTCTTCCCGAATTGCGGCGTATACTGATCGATGAAAGAGATCGATACCTCGCCTACAAAATACGGACTTCTCCCGGGGAAAAAGTGGTTGCCGTGGTAGGAGCGGGGCATGTGCCGGGGATCAAGAAATGCTGGAATGACCCCGTAGATATTGGCCCCCTTGAGCAGATACCTCCAAAGGGTAAACTGGTCGCATTCTTAAAGTGGGGAATTCCATCCGTTGTGGCAGGTTTGATTGTTTTGGGATTTTTCTTTGCGGGTGCCTCTGTTGGGGTCAATATGTTAAAATGGTGGGTCCTGGCAAATGGCGTGCTTTCCGGCATTGGGGCGATTATAGCGCTGGCCCATCCCCTCACGGTGCTCGCAGCGGTTGTTGCTGCTCCTCTCACATCCCTAAACCCCATGATTGCGGCCGGGTGGGTGGCCGGTCTTGTGGAGGTCTTGTTGGGGAAGCCAAAGGTAAAGGATTTTGAGAGGCTGCCTGAAGACATATCATCGGTCAGAGGGTTTTGGAGAAACAAGATCACGCGGATCTTGTTGGTGGTTATTTTTACAAACCTGGGTAGCTCCCTTGGGACTTTTGTGGCCATACCCATGATGATAAAGATGCTTACTTAGGGATTGCGGGGAGGTAGACTCGGCCAAAGTCAAGATCTGTCAGGCTGATCAGCAAAACGAAAAAAGGCCGGTTTGAAAAACCGGCCTAAAGTCCTGATATCATTTGGTAGGCACGAAGGGATTTGAACCCTTGACCCCTACCGTGTCAGGGTAGTGCTCTCCCCCTGAGCTACGTGCCTACTATTTGTTTAAAACTTATCAAACGGTGCCCCGAATGTCAAGTCGGATTCTTTCAATCGCCCAGGGTCCCAGCCCCTATCGTCTGAAACCAGTAGCGCATGTAATGAAGCCCGGAACTTACGGTTAGAATGCCTGTGACCCAGAATAAATAGATACTGAATTGCGGTGCTAAATGAAGATAATCTTTAGAAAGTACTATAAACACGGACCCCAACTGTAAACACGTTGTTATTTTGCTCCAAACGGACGGTTTGATTGTAAAATCCTGCCCGTTTAAGAAAAGGATCAAGACCCCCAACAGGATCAGGATGTCCCGGCTTATGACAATGACCGTAAGCCAGGGTGGTACAAGCTCCATCGTTGCAAGAACAACAAAGGCGGTCACAAGCAAGATCTTGTCTGCGAGGGGGTCGAGATAAGATCCAAGTTTGCTTTTCTGGTCAAATAGCCTGGCCACCAGTCCATCGACGCCATCGCTTAGACCTGCTAAAACGAATACCACCAAAGCTGGCAAAAGCTCGTCATTGATAAGATATATTACAAAGATGGGTACCAGAATGATCCGTATACTGGTAATTAGATTCGGTATCGTCATGTCTATTTAGGTGATTCGGAACACCAAAACACTAGTTAAGGGCCGATGGGAGGTTAGTGAAATTTTATGGATATTCTCTGAAAAAAAATTCTTCTTTTATCCGTCAAACTCAAGGCATAAACAGGTCTTTGGACGGTACCAAAACAACAGTCAGTACGACCTGATCATCCTGGGTCTCAACAAAGTCCAAGCGAAAGGGGGAATCTTTGTGGTTTAGGATGTTATCAAGGAAGCTCTTCTTGTCCCCCCTGAACTCAACCTCAAAAGATGCGGAGTTTTTTCTGACTCTGGACTGCGTGACTGATTCTACCCCTTTTACATGTTCTCTTAAGAAATCGCGAAACTCCTTGATTTGTCCTGGCCTTTTGATACCTCTGACTGTTATCTCCAAGTGCTGGGGTTTCGCTCTTTCAGCGGAAAGGATTTGAATCAAGGCTGGGGCCATCTGCCCTGCCACCCTGTTTGTCAATCTTTCCAAAGCCAGGGCCCTTCTTTCGTCGTCCTCGGGGTCACCATCAATATTTTCCGTCTGGGTGTCTTCATAGAGTTGATTCCCCTTGCCCACATCATATGCGGCAAGTGTTAGGATTATCTCTTTTCCGTCAGTCATCTCGCTCTGTCCGTGGATTACCACATCTGCAGAAAAAAGCCTTCCCAATACAAAGATATCACCCTCTTCAAGTACAGGGGATCTCAGTTCGTCAAAAGATTCAACTTCTGGAGCCGTTAGGGTCCTGTTGATCGGGATAAATCCCCTTTCCCGGAAAATTTTGAAGAGGGCAAGTTCGGTGGCTGTAAGGGCAGGATTTGTTCCCGGATCATTCCACCAGTAAGAAACCGCCCCTTCACTCGTTTCCGAAACCAGGAAGAGGACTCTGATGGGAGGACCCTCCGTATGAATAAGCCCGGCTTGTCTAAGCCGTTGATCTATGACCTTTTTGTTGATCTTCATTCGTACAAAGATCTTGTATTTTTTACCGATGTTTTCTTCTGCCAAAATGTGGTAGTTTTCGATTTCTTCCTTGGCCCCGGGTATGACGCCCCGGACAAGCCTTTCAAAATTGTTGATCACCCCATGGCTCCCCAGCCGATGCAGAAGGTAATTTTCCACACCCTTTATCAATGCATTGGAAATAGCTTTTTTTCTGGCTAAGGCCAGGTTCCCTTTGTCGATGGGTCCGGTCCCTATGGAAAAGATCTCATCTTGCACCTCCTCCCCTTTTGATTCGGCTGGCAGAAACGGCGTCCAAAGAAAAAAAAGACACAAAAGGAAATAGACCTGAAACGGCCTGACGCCATTTTTTGACGAGGTTCTAAATATCATTTCCCTTTATGCCTTTTAATATATTTGTGTCGCCGTGCGACGGGTTATTTCTTGATTCTTTCCAGTGCCTCATACGCCTCAGGCACAAGCCCTTTGTTAATCCGCAACACAGTTTCAAAGGCCTTTTTGGATTGCGAGGTTCTCCCTGCTTTTTCATATGCAATGCCCATGTAATAGTAGGCTTCTGGAAGGTTTTTTAGGGAACCTGTGGCCTCAAGAAAACTGCTCTCCACATTCCCGAGCCAATCCTTTTCCTGCCGCATAGTATAAAGACGCATAAATCCCACATAGGCCAGGGCCTTGTTTTCTTTTTCTTTTGCATAACTCCTTGCATTATCCATGGCGGAAAAAGCCGGTTTGAATTTTTTTTCCATTCCATATATCAGGCCCAACCCCCGGTAGGCGGGAGAATAATTGGGTGCCAGTTCCAGGGCGAGATTAAAATCTCTTGCGGCATCATAGAGATAGCCTTTTTTGATCAGCTTGAAACCGTTTGAAGTATGATGTCCCGGGGTGTCAAGCACATTTTCCGAAACTCCCGGTTGGGGGGCACAGCCAAGAAAAAAGGAGGCGATCAGCAAAAAAAGAAAAAACACGTTGTCAGGGGTTTTTATTTTAAAGAAAGTCATGGGAATACCTCCGGACATGATACGGCAAGTTTTTGGCAAAGGGGCCCTGTGGGTAAAAAAGAAAGAGTTCCAATCCTGTTTTATCCCGGCGCCAATTCTGCGAAGTTATTTCTGCGCAAATCCTTTAATCAAGGACAACCATAACCCGGCACTCTTGCAGAAATTTCAAATTCCTGGGGTCCCTCCTTATGGTGTCAGCATCGGAATTGCTAATTACGATATCTGATGGCCCCGATTTTTCTGCCCTGATAGCTTTTATTGAGATGGGGTTGTTTCCTATCCTCAGGTTTTTCGCGGCTGCTTTGAGATCACTGGTATATCCCGTCATGCCATGCTGAACCGCACACTTTCTGTTGATGTACTTGGGGCCGTATAGTTCATTACCGTCTTCGTCCACGATTCTCAGAACCATGGCAGGTCTTACCTTGAGCCCCCGGCAATCCAGCAACAGCCCTGTCCAGGCCTTTCCTTTTTGGTTGACGGGGAGACCTGGTTGTTTGACAGGATGGGTGTCACGGATCGATTTTGGGAGTAACAGGTCAGCAAAAGGACCCGTCAGTTTTATAGCCACGGTTGCCTCAACACTTCCATTGGCTAGATAGGATATGTCCACGACTTGAGAGTGCTGAATGAATTTTTGAACTTGCGTTTGAATAGGGTCGTCCCGGGTCACAAAATTCTTGGCCTGGGTATTTACATCGATCTGGACGCCCTCAAGGGTCTTAAGCAGATTTTGCTGGGCTGCATCTATGGCTGCTTTTTTGGCAACGGCCCGCGCCTGGGCAATGTTGATAGGATTTTTTGGAGGTCTCCCTACCCCAACGGCCTCGATGACCCGGTTGGACCAGTCAATCTTCCCCTTTTCAAGCGTCTCCACAAAATTATCCGCCAGGAGAGAGGGGGGTGACGGGAAAGAACCCAGGACAAGCAGGAAAGATATGCAACCAATACCTATCCAATTTTTCATGGTCTGAATCTGCCTTTATCAGATCGTTTAACAGTATCACATTTTTAATAGTTTTGGATATCGAGGTAATATTTTCAAGTATACGGATTTGAATGACAAGTCAAGCGGTCTTCTCCAAAAACCTCTTTATCTTCATTGAGATCAGGTGAAAATCATCAGGACTAACCCAGTTGAATTCAGGATCTGACCTAAACCAGGTCAACTGCCTTTTGGCGTATTTCCGGGTATCCCCTTGAAGGTTCCGGATAGTTTCTGACAATGACCAGGTGCCCTCTAAGTGCTTGATGGCATGTCTATACCCAATGGATTTCATGGATTTGAGCCTTGGAGAATAACCTCGATCTAGAAGATCTCTGGTCTCGTTCACAAGACCGGCCTTTATCATTTCGGTGCATCGATGGTTGATACGGTTATAGAGTTCTTCTCTGTCCGTCATCAAGCAAAATTTCAAGGCCTTCAGTCTCTTGTCTCTAAAGCCGTGTTCCCTGCTCAGCTCCGAAGGGAGCCGATTGGTCAGATGTATTATCTCAAGGGCTCTTATGATCCTCACCCTATCATTTGGGTGAATCTTTGACGCAGATTCGGGGTCGAGGGTTTTGAGTTTTTCATGGAGCTTCTCTGACCCGTGACTTTCACACTCTTGACGGAGTGATTCCCTCAATTCTGGATCCGCCGGGGGGGATTTAAGCAGGCCGCCCAGAAGGGCCTTTATATAAAGACCGGTTCCGCCCACCACGAGGCATATTTTGTCCCTGGAGCAGATCTCTCTGACAAGGGGAAGAGCCAGAGAACGGAAAGTCGCAGCGTTAAACTCCTCATCGGGGTTCGCCACATCAAAAAGGTGATGAGGGATATCCCTTTGTTCTTCAAACGTGGGTTTTGCCGTACCCACATCCATGTCCCTGTAAACCTGCATGGAATCCGCATTTATGATTTCTCCCCCAAAAACCTTGGCCAATTCCACACCGAGCGAGCTTTTTCCGCTTGCCGTGGGTCCGGCGATAATAACGACTTTTTGATGGTCTTTCATTGGGCGGTATTTTGCCTCTGAAATTCATCAACAGATGCGGGAGGGACTCAAACAACCCTTTTAAACATTTTTTCGATCTCGTAAAATGTCAGGTGCTTGAGGATGGGCCTTCCATGCGGGCAGTTTGTGGGCAAATCCATCTCCTCCAATTGTTCCAGGAGATGGGACATCTCGTTTTGTGTCAGGGCGTGGCCCGCTCGGATGGCGCCATGACAAGCCATCACTTTGAGGGTTTTGTCCAGAAACCTGATCTCATCCGTTTTATCTTCACCCAATTCTGCGATCAATTCGGTGATAAAAGAATTCCATTCAACATTTTCGAGAAGAGCAGGTACTGCTCTCAAAAGAAATGTATTTCCCCCGAAATGTTCAAGTTCAATCCCGTAGTGAGATAACTGATCCATTTTCTTTAGGACAGTATTTTTCTCTTTTAGGCTCAATTCCAGTTTATAGGGGACAAGCAATATTTGGACCGCGATTTGTGAGGTCTGAAAATCCTTTTTGAGATGTTCATATACGATTCTTTCATGGGCGGCGTGCTGGTCGACCATGAGAAGCCCGTCCTTTGTCTGGCACAAGATATAAGTCCCCCCCAATTGTCCGATGGGTTGAGGGCCCTCTTGGACCAGTGAGCCTTTTTCCATGTCTGGTTCGGTGGGATGTGGGGTGAGCCCATCTCCTTGGGAATATCTCCAGGCTGGTTCAGAGACGGAGGCGGCAAATTTCTGTTGACTAAAATTCTCATTTCCGTGCGCGGGTGTGGTAAAGGTATGGGTGGATCGAGGGAAGGCCTTTTCAACGGTGGAAACAATGGTCCGGAAGATTGAGCGACCGTCGTGAAACCGCACCTCCTGTTTGGTTGGATGGACATTGACATCCACTTTGGAAGGGTCGATTTCCACAAAAATAACTGCCTGTGGGTAGGTCCCTTTCATCAGCCGTTGTCCGTAACCCTCCATAACCGCCTTTGTCACAAGCCTATCTCTGACGTATCTGTCATTTATATAGACAAAAAGGCGATCCCCTCTGGTCCTTGCGAATTCCGAAGGGGCCAGGTATACGCTGACCGAAAGGCCCTCACTCTTTTCTTTTTTCTCAATAATCGATTCTGCAACATCCCGCCCCATGAGGGTGGCGAGCCTGGTCAGGGGTCCATTGGAAGCGGCCAAATTAAGGATGGTTTTCCCAGCATCCTCCAACCTGAAATTTATTCTGGAAAATGGCAGGCCAGCCCGTACCATGACATCGAGCACATGATTTTTTTCCGTTTGTATGGCGCGTAAAAACTTTCGTCTTGCCGGCATATTAAAAAAAAGAGACTTTGCCTCAACGGTCGTGCCTGTAGGCGCCCCTGTTTCTTCAATTGCGATCAGTTTTCCCCCCTCGATTCTGAGTCTGTGGCCAGACAACTGATCTTTGGTGCGCGATATTATCTGCATTCGTGAGACAGAGGCGATGCTCGGGATTGCCTCACCCCTGAAACCAAAGGATTTGACACAGTAGAGATCCGAGGCCGTTTCTATTTTGCTTGTGGCATGTCTTTCCACGCACAAAAGGAGATCATCCCGGGACATACCCAGGCCGTTATCCGTGACCCTTATCAGGGTCTTACCTCCTTTTTCTATCTTTACGACAATTCTATTTGCCTCGGCATCAATGCTGTTGTCAATCAGCTCTCTCAGAACAGATGCGGGCCTGTCGATAATTTCGCCGGCCGCGATCTGGGACGCTACTTTCTCTGGCAATACTCTAATGGTGTTCATGGCTCAAATAGTCCCGGGCAAATCCTCTTGTAGCTGACTGAAATAGCTTCATATAGAAACCTTCAGGTTTTTGCAAGAAGGAGGTTTTGTTTCCTTTTGAGATCATGGCATTTCGATCCCTTGAGACCCTTGCAAAAACCCCCCTTTGCCCAATCTCAGTGTCAGGATCAGATTTTAATCCTCGAAATATCCAATATATTCCTGTGGTTAAAATCCTCGCCTTCCTTGACCTTGACCAAAATTGAGCATTTTTCAAAGGTCTCCCCTTATCAGTGCGACTCTCAGTGTGGGATAATGGTAATTACTCAGGTGGATAGGCTGAAGGCTGTTAGGCAAAAGAGCATTTGAAAACCATGTTTGATGACAAGAATCAGATATTTCCGCCAAAGGCCGGCAATCGGGCTTTTCTGACCCCTTCAGCCTTCAGTCTAAACAGCTTCAGCCTGACTACGTGAGTAGTTACGGATAATGTATCATGGTTCACCCAATGGCATCAAGCAAGTTGGGTTGACCTCCAGAATCAGACTACTATAAGGACCAGACAAACAGCTCATTTTTTTGTGACCATTTCTTGATTTTTTCCCTGCCTCTGTTAATATCGCCATTACTTATTTTCAGATCTCACTAAATGCGGCAATTTTGCTATGAAAGAATCACAAGACAAATTCCCGAATTGCAGTGGTGTGACTTTAGGGTTAGATCTTTGGTCCGATGGATAAAGAAAAGTGGCAAAAAAGGGGTGAAGGCCACCGAGAGAGATTGCGGGAAAAATTTCTTAAAGGTGGCCTTGAGAGATTTTCTGACGGTGAGGTGGTGGAATTTCTTCTCACCCTGGGCACGCCAAGGGGCGACCTGAAAGTACCGGCGCGAGAGGCGTTGGAGCGTTTTGGCAGTCTCTCAGGGGTACTTTCGGCCCCCATTGAAAAATTGACGGGTATAAAGGGCATCGGACCAAAAAACGCCCTTTATCTAAAGCTTGTCCACCAGGTGGGAAGACGGTATCTGAGGGATAAGATGGCTGGACAAGCCTTTTTCGGTTCCTCGCGTGCTGTCTTTGACTATCTTTTCCATTCTATGCGTGATCTGAAGCGAGAAGTGTTCAAAGTTCTATTCCTGAATCGAAAAAACGAACTGATTTTTGATCAGGATGTCTTTGAAGGAAGCCTCACGGGAAGTGCTGTTTATCCGCGTGAGATCCTGACCATCGCGCTTGAGCAAAGGGCTGCAGCCCTTGTGGTCGTACACAATCATCCTTCGGGTGACCCAACACCTTCCGCAGAAGACCGAAGACTCACTCGGGAGCTTTTGTGGGCAAGCAAGCTTCTGGGGATACAGGTCCTTGATCATATTATAATAGGGAACAATGTTTATTTTAGCTTTGCAGATGAAGGGATAGTAAAAGATTTTCTAAATGAGTATGAACAGCGGCTTGATTTTTCGAACCCTTGACTCTTCTTTTTAAATTGGTAATCATAAAATAAGGCTGGATCTGTTAGACTCTTGCGAGAGTGGCGGAATTGGCAGACGCGCTGGACTTAGGATCCAGTGGGGTAACCTGTGGGGGTTCGAGTCCCC
The DNA here is from genome assembly GCA_030597505.1 of Desulfobacteraceae bacterium. GTDB lineage: Bacteria > Desulfobacterota > DSM-4660 > Desulfatiglandales > Desulfatiglandaceae > JABMQV01. The sequence goes on along the minus strand of JAUVRS010000009.1, from coordinate 6,536 downwards.
CCTCTCGCACCAGAACTAAACAGATCCCCCCTAACTCTCCAACCCCGCACCCCTAGCGGGGTTTTAAGTAACTGGGGGTTGCCGCCCTTGCGAGAGCATTGAAGATAAAGAAGAGAAGGGATTGGACAAACACCTTGAAATCAAAGAAATGATTGTTATTTTGGGGGCAAGTTCGGAAGATGCTCTCATAAACCCGATATTACGTTTGAAATTACTATATTCGATATACATTCTTTCCTTTGACAGAGCCAATTGTTGAGGCAGATTATGAAAACAAGTTTGGAAGATATAAGCGCAGTAAAGAAAAAATTACTGATTGAAATTGAAACTGAAGATGTGAATAAGAAATTCAACGAGGCCTATCGGGAGCTGGGAAAAAAGGCAAAGGTGCCCGGATTTAGACCTGGAAAGGTCCCCAGGACTATTCTTGAGGGGCGATTTCGCGCCCAGGTCGCAGAAGATGTCGCCAAGGACCTGATAAGTGAAACGCTTCCAAAGGCCTTGGAGGAAGTGAACACATTTCCTTTGAGCGCGCCTGTACTTGAAAAAGAGACCGTGAAACAAGGAGAAAACTTCAAATATTCAGCTGTGATGGAAATTCGCCCTGAATTTGAGGTAAAAGATTACCTCGGTGTTGGGGTCGAAAAAGAAAAATGTGTGGTCACGGAAGAAGACGTGAACAAACAGCTGGAACAGATCCAACAATCTCACGGGAAAATGACCTCTGTTGATCCGGAGAGACCTATTAAGAGAGATGACTACGTAATGTTGGACTATGTAGGCCATGAAGGGGAGCGGCCCCTTGAGGGTGTTAAAGCATCAGATTTTCTCCTGAAGGTAGGGAGCAACGATTTTCATCCCGATTTTGAGGAATCTTTGATTGGTCTTAAGAAAGGTGACAAATCGGAAATCGAGGTTGATTTTGAAGACACATATTACCATTCAAAACTTGCCGGGAAAAAAGTAAAATTCAGGGTCAAAATAAAGGACATAAAAGAGATGGCCCTGCCGGAACTGAACGATGCGTTTTCACAAACCCTTGGGGCCGATTTTGAGAACCTGGAAAGTCTGAAGAACCATGTAAGAGAGACAGTCACAACCGAGGTGAAGAAAAGGATTGAGAGAGACCTCGGCAACAGGATCATTGAGAGAATTTCGGGAGAGCTTGATTTTGAACTCCCACAAGTCCTGGTTGACTCAGAGGTGGCCCAGGCCGTTGAGAGCCTCAGGCAAAATATAGAAAGAAATGGGTCGAGTTTTGAAACGGCAGGTCTCTCTGAGCAGAAACTAAAGGAGAATTTTAGACCCGCCTCAGAGAAACGCGTGAAAGAGATGCTTGTCCTGGCTCAAATAGCCAAACAGGATAAGGTCGAAGTGGGTGAAGAGGACCTGGAAAAGGGGTTTGGAGAAATGGCTTCAAATATAGGACAAGATATTGAAGTCATAAGAAAATATTACGAGGCGAGAGGCCTTGTTCCCTCTCTGAAACAGACACTGCTGGAGCAAAAAACATTGATTTATTTGGTCGATCATGCTAAAGTCACTGAAGTAGACAAGGAATTGCTAAATCAGAACGGCTCAAAGGAAGGAGATAAATAAATCCTAATGTTGATACCAATGGTTATTGAACAGTCAAGCCGTGGCGAGCGGGCGTATGACATTTATTCACGGCTTTTGAAGGATCGCATAATTATTATGGGTGAACAGGTGATAGATAGTATCGCTAACACAATGATCGCCCGAATGCTCTTTTTGGAGTCAGAAGATCCGGATAAGGACATCAACGTTTATATCACTTCCCCCGGGGGGTCCATCACGGCCGGGCTGGCAATCTATGATACCATGCAGTATATCAAATCTGACCTGGTCACAATCTGCATGGGGCAAGCTACCAGCATGGGGGCGTTGCTCCTGGCCGCAGGGGCCAAAGGGAAACGGTATGCGCTTCCAAACTCCAGAATCATGATCCATCAACCTCTTGGAGGTGCCCAAGGGCAGGCAACAGACATAGACATTCATGCAAGAGAGATATTGAAAATCCGAGATACCCTGAATGAGATTCTGGCCAAGCATTCCGGTCAGGATGTTGAAAAGATAAAGAACGACACCGAACGCGATTTTTTTATGACCGCTGAAGAGGCAAAAGAATATGGAATCATAGATAGAGTTATAACCACGAGAGAAAAAATACAGGACGAGAAGGGCAATAAATAGAGGAGAAGTTATGGGTAAATATGATGATACAAAGGATGATCTGTTGTGCTCCTTTTGCGGAAAGAGTCAGGATGAAGTAAAAAAACTCATTGCTGGCCCCTCTGTATATATTTGTGACGAATGTATCCAGCTTTGCAATGAAATTATTGACGAAGAATACAGTCAGGAAGGTGAAGCGAAAAAGGATGATGAATCACTAAAGCCGGTTGAGATAAAAGAGATCTTGGACCAGTACGTGATTGAGCAGGAAAAACCAAAGAAGGTCCTTTCTGTGGCCGTTCACAACCATTACAAGAGGATCAACACCAAGGTTGATATGGAAGGTGTTGAGATCGAAAAAAGTAATATACTGCTGATAGGTCCTACCGGATCAGGAAAGACTCTATTGGCGCAGACTTTGGCAAGGATCCTTAAGGTCCCTTTCACAATTGCGGATGCGACGACCCTCACCGAGGCTGGGTATGTGGGTGAGGATGTGGAAAATATCATTCTCAATCTGGTGCAGAAGGCCGATTATGATGTGGAGGCTGCGTCCAGGGGAATTGTGTACATAGACGAAATCGATAAGATCGCTCGGAAATCGGACAGTCCTTCCATTACTCGGGATGTTTCCGGTGAAGGTGTCCAACAGGCCCTTTTGAAAATTATCGAAGGAACCATGGCCAGTGTCCCACCGAAAGGGGGGAGAAAGCATCCGCAACAGGATTTTGTCAAAGTAGATACCAGTAACATCCTCTTTGTATGCGGTGGGACCTTTAATGGGTTGGACGAAATAATCAAGAGACGAATTGGAAGTAAGGTGATCGGTTTCGAAGCAGATATTAAGGGAAGGGAAGAGGCAAATCTCAATCAGATCATGGGTCTTGTCCAACCTGAAGATCTCATTAAATTTGGGCTGATACCTGAATTTATCGGAAGGATACCCATTCACGCTACTTTGGACGAGTTGAGTCTGGATGCCCTTGTCAGGATCCTTAGCGAACCAAAAAATGCCCTTGTTAAACAATACAAAAAACTTTTCGAACTAGAAGGAGTGGAACTCAGGTTTGCTGATAAGGCACTCCATGCCGTGGCCGTGGCCGCGGTGGAACGGAAATCCGGCGCACGCGGTCTGAGAGCAATTTTGGAGTCCATTATGCTGGACATAATGTACGATATCCCATCCAACCCGGAAATTCGTGAATGCGTGATCGGTAAAGAAGTTATAACAAATAACGAATCACCTCTATTTCTTTATGAAAACCAAGTAGAATATGGGTAAAAATATGTTTGATTCACAAAAAAAGGATTCAGATAATTCTGCGAAAGATGGGGAATATTTTTACCCCCTCCTTCCCTTGAGAGACGTGGTGGTTTTTCCCAATGTGGTGGCCCCTCTTTTTGTAGGCCGGGGCAAGTCCATCAGGGCGCTGGAATATGCAATGTCCCACCAGAAGAAGATTTTTTTGTCAGCCCAAAAGGATGCAAAAATTGACAATCCCACACCTCAAAATATATATACCTTTGGCACCATTGGTATTGTTCTTCAGCTTTTGAAATTGCCCGACGGAACCGTGAAGGCACTTATCGAAGGGAAAGAGAGGGGCAAGATACGGAATTTTGTTGATAAAAAGGAATTCTTTATGGTTGAGGTCAGTAAGGTCTCGAGTCATTTCGAAGCCGATATTGAGACCAGGGCACTAATGCGATCTGTCAACTCCGTTTTTGAAGAATATGCACAGCTCAACAACAAAATTGGACCGGAAATTGTCGCAGCAGTGACATCCATTGAGGATCCAGGCCGTCTGTCCGATACCATAGCGGGGCATCTTGCCTTGAAGGTCGATGACAAGCAGGAAGTCTTGGAGACAGAAGACCTGAACCTCCGGCTGGAAAAGCTCTACGCCAAGTTAGACGGCGAGGTGGATATCCTCAAGCTTGAGCATCGCATAAAGAAGCGGGTCAAGAAACAGATGGAGAAGACCCAAAAGGACTACTATCTGAATGAGCAGATGCGGGCTATCCACAAAGAGATGGGGACCAAGGACGATTTTAAGGCAGAACTTGACGATCTGGAAAAAAAGATCAAACGGAAAAGATTGTCCAAGGAAGCCCACACCCGTGTAAAACAGGAATTTAGTAAACTCAAAATGATGTCTCCCATGTCTGCTGAGGCGGCTGTGGTACGCAACTATATTGACTGGATTCTCGCCCTTCCCTGGTATGTTAAGTCGAAGATAAAGTTGAAGATTGAAGACGCTGAGGCTATCCTCGAAGAAGATCATTATGGTCTCAAAAAACCCAAGGAGAGAATCGTTGAATATCTTGCTGTCCAGACCCTTGCCAAAAAGGTGAGAGGGCCGATTCTTTGTCTGGTCGGTCCTCCTGGAGTTGGTAAGACCTCATTGGCTAAATCGGTGGCAAGGGCCACCGGTCGAAATTTTGTCAGATTGTCTCTCGGGGGGGTGAGAGATGAGGCGGAAATCAGAGGTCATCGAAGGACATACATCGGCGCAATGCCGGGAAAGATTATTCAATTTTTGAAAAAAGCAAAATCAAACAACCCTGTCTTTTGTCTGGACGAGGTGGACAAGATGAGCACGGATTTTCGGGGAGATCCCTCTTCAGCGTTACTGGAGGTATTAGACCCGGAGCAGAATTTCGCTTTTAATGATCATTATCTGGATTTGGACTATGATCTTTCCGACATATTTTTTGTAACCACGGCCAATACCCTTTACAATATACCACTCGCTCTTCAAGATAGAATGGAAATTATTAGACTGTCCGGTTATACAGAGTTGGAAAAATTGAACATCGCAAAACAGTTTCTGGTCAGAAAGCAGATCGATCAAAATGGTCTTGAACCAGAAAACATATCTTTTACAGACAATGCCATCCTCACCATAATCAGGACCTACACAAGAGAGGCGGGTGTCAGGAACCTGGAGCGAGAAATCTCCTCAATCTGCCGCAAGGTTGCCAAAGAGGTGGTAATGCGGGGTAAGGACACAAAAATAGCCGTAAAGGCCCAATCCATTCACAAATACCTTGGGGTCCCAAAATTCCGTTATGGCCGCACAGAGGAAAAGGACACCATCGGTGTGAGCACGGGGCTGGCGTGGACCGATGCGGGTGGCGAACTGCTTCAAATCGAAACGACTGTGGTTCCAGGGAAGGGGAGTCTGGTACTTACAGGGCAACTCGGAGAAGTGATGCAGGAATCGGCCCAGGCCGCCCTCAGTTATGTGCGTTCACGGGGGAGACAACTGAGACTACCTGATAATTTCTATGAAAAGATAGATATCCATGTCCATATCCCGGAAGGGGCAACCCCCAAAGACGGCCCCTCGGCGGGTATTACGGTTGCCACTTCTATTGTCTCGGCCCTCACAAGAAAACCTGTAAAGAATAATATTGCCATGACCGGTGAAATCACTTTGAGGGGAAGAGTGCTTCCCATCGGTGGGCTAAAGGAGAAAATCCTGGCTGCACATCGGGGGGGAGTGACCAGAGTGCTTATACCACTTGAAAACAAAAAGGATATTGAGGAAATACCCAAGAAGATCCTTAAGAAGGTCGAACTGGTACCCGTAGATCATATGGATGCCGTGCTCCGGGAGGCTATTGCTTTGGTTCAGGGGGAAAAATTGTTTGCAGCTGAAGAAGACTGTGAGCCGTTTTGCCTCGGGGAGACAATTGAGGCAGAAAAAACATCCCCCACCGGCGTTACAGCTCACTAAGGGTCTGCGAAGTTATTCTTGCGCAGGCCCTAAAGTTCGTTGAATCGTCTTGACAAGACAGATCAAAGCTGTTAGAAATTCACTCTTTCCTAGGCGGGTAGCTCAGTGGGAGAGCATCGGCCTTACAAGCCGGGGGTCACGGGTTCAAATCCCGTTCCGCCTACCACGGCGCGATGTTCCGAGTGGAAGATCCCGTCGGGTAAGATATGAAAATAAGGGATTTTGCTATTTAGAACGAGACCTTTGAAAAATGTTCAGTTTCGTTCAAGCTCAAGGCGTGTGAGGATTTTAACCACAGGAATATACTAAATATTTCGAGGTTTAAAGTCTGAACGTAACGCAGAGATTGGGCGAAAGGGGGCGTTTTGCAAGGGTGTCAGAACAACTCAGTGGAAATTTTTTAATTCAAGGGGACGTAGTTCAGTTCTGGTTAGAACGCCGGCCTGTCACGCCGGAGGTCGCGAGTTCGAGTCTCGTCGTCCCCGCCATAACAAAATCAAGGAGTTAGCTCACATTGGCTAACTCCTTTTTTATTGTCTGAGTTGCCGTACCCCACACCCAACCTTAAAATGAGGTTGTTTTAGCCCATCACATGAAATT
>JAUVRS010000202.1 GCA_030597505.1 Desulfobacteraceae bacterium | reverse complement strand
GCTGCCTTGTTGATGGGACCCGTTACGGTGCCGTCGATCTCTTTATTCAGGGCCAGTTCAATGATCTTGACTACATATTCAAACGAGGCCTGCCCCTGTTCCAACACGACTTGTTTATAGGTTAATCGGTCTGGATCCATATTGGCCATATGGAGTATGTCCATGGTGCCATGCGTAAACAGGCCGTCCTGAGGTCTTGTAATTCTGTTGAGTCTCAGGGGTACATTGGTAAACCGGATAACGTCCTCCATAAAACGGGCATCTGCAACAACCAGGGGACGACAGATGTCATAAATATCCGTCTGATTCAAGGCCTTGACCGCGATTTCCGGCCCGATGCCCCCGGGATCACCTGCTGATATCCCAAGAACGGGGCGGGTATCAGTTGCCATTTTGGACTCCTTCTCTCTTATCTCTCAAATATTCATGAAAAGACACCAAGGCATCTTCTCCGCCAAAGGCCCCCGCCTTGGTGACAACCGCAAGATTGTTCATGGGGCCGCCCAGGATAGCACCCGACACCATACCGGTGACAATTTCGCCAAACAACCGAACCCCTTTGGCCCCCAGGCTTTCGAGCACTGCGTTGGCCGTGTCCCCTCCTGTGAGAAAAAGGGTTGCCGGCCGCGTCCTTTCCAAAACTCTGGAAACAAAAACCCCCATCCCCCTGGCAACTGCTTCAGGTGATAGAAAGTCCCGAGTCTTATGGGCTTCTGCCCTGTCTTTATGAGAGGCGTCAATTGTGATAATCAGATTGTTTTTGTCCAAAACCACGCCTGTCAAACCAGCCTCCGAGACAAGGTCAGCCTGCCGGGCCGGGTCTCCCAGGAGGCTGGGTGAAAGGGCCACTTTCTCATAGGCATAGGCCTTTATTAAGGCCGAAACCTGGAGCCCAGTACGTTCAGAAGCGGTCCCGCAAACCATCAAATAATTTCCTTCCCGGGGTAAATAGTTTCCTTTCTGGTCCCCCCCGGGGGCACTGTCATCAGGAAACGGTTTTTTGGGGAAATGCCCGGCAAGGCTCCCGGCAAGGCCGGCTGACCCCACAAGCAATATTTTCTTTGGAATGCAAAGGGTCTGGGAAACAATCTTGTCCAGATGGGCCCGGCATGTTGCGTCAAAGGCCAGATGTCTTACCCCCAAACCGATTTGACGTTCGATCTCGATACCGAGTCTTTCGCCGGTTCTTTCCCCGGCGCCCTCCATAAACCCGACATCCACATGGGCCACCTTAAAACATGTGTGGGTCTTCACTATACGGGACAGCCGGGATTCCGTCACCGGGGTGACGGGGTCTCTGGAAACCTCTGTCTCGCCGACCGGGATCCCATTAATGAGGTGCATATCGTGAAGGGTTGTACGACCCATTTCGGGAAATGCTGGCGCAATAAAGCTCAAATCGTAACCCATGTTATCCATGAGCGCTTCCACCTCAGCCCCCAGATTGCCTCTCAAACAGGAGTCGACCTTTTTGTAGGTGTAGGCCGGTCGAAACCGGGCAAGCCGGCGGGCAATATGGATCAGACGTTCTTGCGCCGGCCCTGTTTTTTTGGCGCGAGTGTTGGAATGGAGGGCAAGCGCCTGTACAGGAAACCCGAGAGATTCCACAGACCCGGGTAAGAAATTGGCGTGCGAGAGCAAAACAGTGCCCTTAAACCAGGGGCAGAACTGGACTCCCGTGTCAGCAGCGCCTGTCAAATCGTCCGCCACAATGGCAATATCTAACATGGGAAATGCTCGAGTTGTCCGTAACCTGTGTGGTGTCCACGAAGGTCCGCTCGGAGACTTTCCTACCATCTTTACCGCGCCAGGTTATCCCCGGAGGGGATTTAGTCTACTGCAATTTAATGGTTCAAGGAGTACTGGAGTGATGGGGTGTTGAAAGAGCTACCTGAGCATCTGTGGTGGTAATAGACAAGCCCAGTTCCCGAAAACTCACTTCGTTTTATGGTTTTTGCAATACTCCAATACACCGGGTCAATCCTGTCAGGCAAAGCCCTTTTCGAATCAAAACGGCCTTTTGATCTCCCCAAACAGGGATCCGTCGGTTTAAAACGGCAAAAAATCATTGTTCTTATCGAACTCAAATTCCTGTGGTGGTTCAATGGTTTGGAGATCATCGCGATCTTTCATTTCTGGCTTATAGACCTCCGAAACTATGATCTCTTTGAGAGCAAGGGTGTTTTTAATGCGAATAACCCGGGCCTCCTCCGGCCGAACGTATCCGATGGTTTCAAGGGCAACATCCAGGACCTTTTTGTCCGTATCATAGTGAAGCGGTATGGCAGCAGCTTTCGGGTTATCTCCTGTCAGACAGTTTATATATGTGATATGGAAGTCGGCCTTTTCTACCAGCCGGGTGTGGGTGTAATCGGCAATACCAATGCCCGTTGCATTGCCGTGCGTTTCCTCTGTCAGATCACGCACGTAGATACGGGTAACCTTTGGAAACACCTCTTCTTTGCAGGGATACATATAGTCCTTTCGCCCGATCACGTTTGTATCCATGCCGGTTCCGCTGATGTCTTTTCCCATCTGGTCAATGATAAGCAGATCAATCTGGGGAAACGGGAGCCGGGGGATCCATCTTTTGGCAAGGACGAGCAGTTCCTTCTCACGCTCCAAAAACTCCTCCGGCGCCACGGCCTGAACAAGTGCGGTTTCATCGTTCGGGTTTTCAAGAATCGCAAGCCCGAGCAAAATCCCGCATTTTTCCGTTACAGCCTGACCCACCGAACGAATGATCGTGTCAAAACTGTAATGAGCAAAGGCCTGGTGGTAAAGCCTGGCACCCCGATGTTTTCCAAGCCCGATAAGCATCATCTTATAAAGACCGCTTTCAATGTCTCCAGAAAAATCGGTATGGGGTTTGACACGAGCTACAACCGCCACATGGTCCGCCTCATAGGCGAATTTGTCAAAATAGACAGGAACCCCGTCTTCAATCCTGCCTACCTGAACAACCTCCATGGTGGCCCGTATGGGGGCCCCGATATAGTCTTCGGTCACCCCATATCTTTCAACAATGGCCCGTTGTCCCTCGGCAGTGCCCCCGCCATGGCTTCCCATGGCAGGCACCACAAAAGGTTTGGCACCATGGGCTTTGAATTCATCAACCAGGGTTTTGACGATCAGCGCCATATTGGCAATGCCGCGACTTCCCACGGTGATGGCCACGGAATCCCCTTTTTTGATCCGGTTGGACAAAGGGAATTTGGCCATTTCCTCGCAAACAGCGTCTGCCACATCATAAAGCTTTGGCGCATCGAAATGCTGACTGATTCGCATCATTTTTGGATAAGACACAGGCTACCTCCTTTTGTGATGAACACCGCCGGGCCCTTCCTTAAATTCTTTCAAAAGCGGGTTCATGATTTTTTTGATTCTGGATTTTACGGTTCGAAACTTGGACATTTCCGAATCCGGAAGGGGTTGTTTTGGGGGCCCCATCCGGAAGCCCCTCGTTTCCAACGCTGCCTTGAACCCCAAGGGGAAGGGTAACGCGAACATGGCCCGGATGGCAAGAAGAACGGAAAACTGAAGATCTCTTGCCCTGTCATAGTTTCCATTTTTCCAGGCGTCATATATCCCGACCATGATCTCCGGCAAGATACCCGAAGTGGCGGTCATACAACCTCTCCCGCCCATCATGAGACAGGGGAAGAGGGTTTCTTCTCTTCCCGTCAAAAAAGAGATATCCTCACCAACGAGTCTAATCTTGTCCATAAAATGGAGAAACTCAACCATGCTCCCGCTGCTGTCCTTCATGGCCACGATGTTTTTCCGTTGCGACAGCCTCTCTACCAAGTCATAACCCAGAGGTTGCGTAAAAAGAGGGATATTATAGAGAATAATGGGTATGTTGACCGCGTCACTGATGGTCTCAAAGTACTTTTCAATCATTTCTTGGGAAAGGGGGTAGAAATAGGGCGGCGCAACAACCACTCCGTCACACCCCAATTCTTCCGCTTTTCTGGCCAGCCTGATTGCCTCGTCCGGTCTCGTGCTTCCAACACCGGGAGTAACATGAACCCTTCCATCACTCTGATCGACGACGACCTCCATAAGCCTCACTTTTTCCTCTTCGTTCATATGGATATATTCCCCAACAGTGCTTACGGGGAACAGGCCGTGAATACCGGATTCGATAAGAAAATCGACAATTCGCCTCATTTCTTCTTCGTTGATTGATCCATCTTCAGAAAAGGAGGTGAGCATCGCCACATAGACACCTTCGGGTTTAAACATTATGGATCTCCATCAATATCAAGCTCTCTCAGTTTTTGTTTTGTTGGGTTTCCATCTTCATCCCAACCGCGCACAAAATAGTATTCAACCAAAAATTGATCAAGCGTTGTGGTTCGACCCCCGCATGGCCCATCGACCGGGGCTTTTTAAAAAATCTCTCCGGAACAGGGGGTTTTTCTGTTCTTTAGGGCATTAACAAACAAACGATTTGGGTGTAAGCCTTGTGTGTACGGAAAAAAACGGAAATGTGGGAGCCCATAGAAAGGCGTGTTCGCCCGGGCGACTTGTCTTTCCCGCTGCTCCGGGCTCTGTCAGGACTTCATCGGTTGGCTTCTGCAAATGGCTCTGCAGCAAGGCGACCCCACTCAAAAAGGCAAAGACACTCTGCCGGAAAAATATTGCGGCAGAGAGACCAACAAGACACGACCTTATGGATCAGGACTCATTGTCCAGCTCTTGTTTTAGCTGTTCTTCAAATTCCTTGAAAAACTTGTCTTTTTCCTTCCAATCCGGGCCGAATCTTTTTTCGAAATATCCTTCAAGTTTGCCAAACAGTTTCGCCCACACCGGTTTGCCCTCGCCCAGAACCACATCTTCAAGAAATGATCCCAATTCCAAGATCTTCTCTTTTGGCAGGAAGGAGACAGCACCCAGTTTTATGGACTTTTTGAGCGACTCCGGTGAAAGCGCGTGAGCCGTGAGCATGACTGTTGGAAATCCCCGGGATACGGCAGTCTTTAGGAGCTCAAACCCGTTTACCCCCATAATATCCAGGATCACGACATCATAGGTATAGCTCAAAAGGTACTGGAGAGCGGTGTCATAATCGGTTGCCTTGTGCAGGAGACACATGTCCAACTCCTCCTCCACCGTCTCAAGGACATCGGGTTCGTCATCCACCACCAGGATAACTTTGTCTTTCAAGTGACTTTCAGAACTCATCGCTCCCCGCCTCCTTTCTTGCCGGCAATTCACATGCCCGGCCCCTTGTTAATTAGCTTGGTTAGTTAGCTTGTTAGTTAGAGT
>JAUVRS010000054.1 GCA_030597505.1 Desulfobacteraceae bacterium | reverse complement strand
TTTCACCATGATCCGGGTGGCGTCTATCAGGGTGATGGTGGGTTTAAAGAATCGGGCCAGATCCACAATTGTCTGGTGAATATCCTGGTGAAGAACATTCCTTCTTCCTCCCACAGCGCCGATCCAGTTTTTCATCCCAAGGGTCAGTTTGCTCAAGACATGGTCCTTGGCCACCGGCAGATTGATTATCTTGTCGGCCTCTTTTAATGGGACAAAAACCGGCCATACATCCAATCGACGTCCCCCGATCTTCATGTTTCGCATGAGTGAGGACCTGGGATAGATCAGATCTGCGTCGGTTTTTTTTGCCACCATCCCTGCGCCCGTAATGGCAAAACAGCGCCTGGCCTCGTTAATGGTATTGTCGGCGATCCTGACCTTTTTGGCACCAGCACCCAGGCATAACTCAATAACCGCCTCCAGGACCTCGGGATTGGTTGTGGCCGCAAACCGGGGGGCCCTGGCCCATGAGATATTGGGTTTGACGACGACCACATCGCCCTTGGATATAAACTTTTCGATCCCGCCTGCAGCATCAAATACCTTTTTTGTCAGGTCCTTGACAGAGTACCCTTTTGTTTGCCCTGTTCCTTCAACCAGAAAGCCCTCCTTCCCGGGATTGGCCCAGGCAGAAAGGGGCGTCTTAAACGGCCACGTCATTGTTCCCGTAATGGCAACGCCTCCAGACAAGCGCAACAACCGCTTGATAGACTCTCTTCGGGAAATGGGAGAATTCATATCACAGACTCCATTTGGAAAAGTGCTGCAAATTTTGATTTATCCTAAAGTGAGCGGTTCCAGGTTCAGGGTTCAACGTTCAAAGGTTGTAGCCTGTTGATAATCAACTTTCCATCCGCAACCACTTCCTCGTCAACCCAGTTTGCGCCTGCGTGCATCAGATCGTCCTTGATTGCAGGCACCGAGGTCACTTTGCGGCCTGTTACTTTCTCGGCCGACGCCGGCATCCAGCCGGCATAACAGATGACAGCGACCACCTTCTCTGTCTCAAAAAGGTCTTCCCTATTTACCATAGCGACAACACTTTTGCAATACCGCCCAGGCGAAGACTTACGGGAACGGGAAGAGCGCAACCAGATGTCATGTGAGATGATCCGTAACAAATTGCGCGCTTGCTATGCGCAGAAGGTTATGGGTAAAATGGCAAACACCCGGAGAAAAGGGGGCCCGTGGTAAGTTCTCAATAAGTTCGATATATCCTGTCACTTCTCCCGGACTTATTGAGAAGTTACGTCTCGTGCAATAGATGATTGGTCAAAGGTACCAAGCTCAATGTGGGGCTCAAGATAAGGCTCAAGACCTTCTCTTTTATTCCCTGCGCCGTCCGCCATTTTGCCTCTTCTGTCGATTTTGAAATGGTTCTTTTTATGGTGCATCATTTCAAAATCTTATTCTGGAGCCTACAGAGGCTTTCCCGGGGATTGATATGGCTTTCAAAAAGATAACATTTGTGGTCAACCCCCATTCATCCAACGGCCTGACGGGCAAGGAGTGGCCTCATATCCGGGCCAGGGCAAAGGATCGGCTGGGTTTTTTTAAAACACGGATAACCACGGGCCCCGGCCATGCCACAGAGTTGGCGCGTGGGGCTGTGGTTGAGGGGGCCGAAATTGTGGTTTGCGTTGGCGGGGATGGAACCCTGAATGAGGTGATTAACGGGCTCATGGGTGAAAGAGAACTGCGCAAACCCGATCTTCTTTTGGGTTTTATACCCCGAGGCACCGGGTGCGATTTTGTGAGAACCGTGACCCTCCCCAAGGACCCTGACAAGGCCCTTGAGAATATTGCGGGTTGCAATTTTCGCCGAATAGATCTGGGGAGGCTTGTTTTCCAGGATCATGAGGGGGGCACGTCTTGTCGCTATTTTCACAATGTCCTCAGTTTTGGGCTTGGCGGAGAAGTGGATGATAGGGTTAACAGAACCACCAGGGTATTTGGGGGACTGGTGTCTTTTATATGGGCAACCCTGGCTTCCATTTTGCTCTACAATACAAAACAGATATTATTAAAGGTGGACGACGGCTTTGAGAAGGAGGTCACCTGTTGGAATGTGGCCGTTGCCAACGGGCAGTACCACGGGGGCGGTATGCGCGTGGCCCCTGGTGCCTTGGTGGATGACGGTCTCTTTCAGGTGACGGAGATAGGTGCCTTGAGCAAACCCGGGGTTTTTTGGAATCTGCCAAAACTATATAACGGCAGGATATATGAACACAAAAAGATCAGGAAACTGGTGGGGAGACGAATTGAGGCCACCTCAAATCAGCGGGTTCTGCTGGATATGGATGGGGAACAACCGGGGCAATTGCCTGTAATCGTTGAGATTGTCCCCCGGATCCTCCCCATTATCTGCGGTTGATCCCGTTAGAAAATTATCGATTTTATTAATATGCGCCGAGAATTTAAAGAAACCAATCACCTGGCCATTTTAGGGTTTCTGCTACCCTTTGTTGCCGCGGCAGTGACGGGTGCCCTGCTGCTGATCGTCAGGGAAGACCTGAGGTCATTAGAATTTTTACTGCCATATTTTGTTGTTGTCCCCGCAATCCTTTTGGGAAGCCTGGTTTCATCCATAAAATCGATCCCCCATATCCCCAACAAGGGCGATAAGGATTATGCGTATTCCGGTCTGACCCTGAGTATCCTTTCCCTGGTTGTTTATATCACTTCGATAATCTATTTTGTTTTCTTTCCCCCCAATAGATAGACCCAGCCCTTGGTTCCCCATCGGTCTGTGGGTCGAAGCCCTTCTCTGAATTAACCCTAAATTAGCTTAAACTAATATTTTTTTTTGATATTTTTGTCGCTTTTTGCTTGACAAATGCGTTTTTTGTGTCACAATGTGACGCAGAGTGGAAAAATTTCCCGTAAAGTGGGGGAGAATCCAGATGTTTAGGGGACGTTCAAGGCATACATTGGACAGTAAGGGCCGTTTGGCCATTCCTGCCAGGTTTAGGGAGGCGCTGGAACAGAAAGCCGATGATTGGCTGGTGGTAACCAATCATGACGCCTGTTTGTGGGCGTTTGCCAGGGAGGATTGGAAGGTGCTCGAAGAAAAAGCGGCCAACCTCCCCATGTTCAATTTGGCCGCCAGTAACTATCTCAGATATTTTATCTCAGGTGCAGTGGAAAGTCCAGTCAAACAGGGCCGAATAACGATCCCGCCGGACTTGCGGGAGATCGCAGGGCTGAAGAAAGAAGTTGTGCTTGTAGGGGAATTAAAACGATTTGAGATTTGGGAAAAGGAAAGGTGGGAAGAGGAGTTTCAGAGGGCTAAGGAGAGTTTTTCTGAGGCTAGTCAGTCCCTTTCAGAACTGGGGATTTAAAAGGCTAACGATTGGAATATCCCCACAAACCGGTCCTTGTGGAGCAGGTCGTCAAGCATCTGGTCACTACCCCGGATGGTACATATGTTGATGGCACTGCCGGTTCAGGCGGGCACAGCCTGGCTATTGGGACTGCCCTGACGGACAAAGGCCGTTTGATATGTCTGGACCGCGACCCGGATGCCGTCAGATTGTCAAGACAGCGGTTGGCCATTCTTGGCAAGAGGGTCGTTGTCGCTCAGGCAAATTTCTCTGAGTTTGACAAAGTCCTTGAGGAGTTGGGAATCACGAGGGTTGAGGGTGTCTTGCTGGATTTGGGGATGTCCTCTTACCAGCTTGAAAAGTCGGGTAGAGGTTTCAGCTTTGGGAGGGAAGAACCGCTCGATATGAGAATGGATCCCGAAAACCCGGTGACGGCACGCCATTTGGTAAACGACCTCTCTGGCAGAGAGCTGGAAAGTATCCTAAGGGATTACGGCGAAGAACGGAGGGCCAAATCAATTTCCAAGGCCATAATAAAGACGCGCAAAAGGGAACCCATCGAAACTTCCCAGCGGTTAGCGGAGCTTATCAGAGAGGTCTATCCTCCGGCACTTCGATTCAAGGCCAGACACCCTGCCACCAGAACATTTCAGGCCCTCAGGATTGCAGTCAACACAGAGCTCGAAAATCTGGAGACATTCCTGCAGAAAATACCGGCCATGCTGATAAAGGGAGGCAGGCTGGTTGTTCTTTCTTATCATTCACTTGAAGACAGACGCGTGAAACAGGCAATGGTAAATTGGGAGCAGAGGTGTACATGCCCTCCTGATTTTCCGGACTGTGCCTGCGGAAAGGTTTCCTTTTTTAGACGTGTTTTCAAAAAAGGGCTTAAAGCGGGTCAGGAGGAGCTTGAGGAAAACCCAAGGGCCCGAAGTGCCATACTTAGAGCCGCAGAAAGGATCCAGCCATGACAAGACGTGAAAGGGTCTCACAGATGGTAAGGGCACGGAACGGTAAGACAGGGGTGCGGGTTAATAATTCCCGGCCCCGGCAACCCCGGTTTTATGTGACCCGGAGGCAGGTCTTATTAATTATTTTTATGCTCTTCCTTTTTATGGGGAGCAGCATCGGGTATGTCTGGTCAAATTTTCAAAGCACACGGATAGGCTATGACCTGAGCCAGTTGAAAACCGAAGAAATCAAATTGATGGAGGAAAACCAGAAGCTGAGACTCGAACTGGCAATACTTAAGTCACCTGAAAGACTGGAGACTCAGGCAATTGAGAGGTTGGGACTGAGACAACCCACTCCTGAACAGATAATTGTTTTGCAATGAAGGTCAAGGACAAAAAGTGGATCCGATTTCGCATTTATGTGGTGGCCACTTTTTTCCTGTTCGGGTTTGGAACCATACTGGCAAGGGCCTATCAGTTACAGGTCCTTGAAAGTGATCATCTGAAAGCCATCGCGCGCGCGGGTTATATAGGCAAAACCAAGCTTCCCCCCAAACGTGGTACAATATTTGACCGGGATGGTCGCGAGCTGGCCCTAAGCGTTGAAGTAGCATCCATCTACGCTCACCCCAGACGGATCAACAAAAAGGCCAGGGCGGCCAGAAAGCTTTCAAGAATTCTGGGAGAGAAGCGGGAAAAAATCCTCGGTCTGTTAAAAAGCAAGCGTTCATTTTCCTGGATTAAAAGAAGAATTGCCCCGGAAGTAGCCAGAGAGGTTATCGCCCTGGATTTGGAGGGCGTGGGTGTCATCAATGAAACCAGGCGCTATTACCCTGGTCGTGAAAACGCGGGCCATCTGGTGGGGTTTGCCGGCATTGATAATCAGGGGCTTGAAGGGCTTGAGAAAAAGTACGACAAACAGTTACGAGGACCACAAGACAGCTTGATCCACATGCGTGATGCCCTGGGTCGCCCCTTCGCCATCATCAGGCCAAACCCTTTCGGCCATGGCATTCGTGATCTGACTCTCACCATTGACAAAGACATCCAATACAAGGCGCAACAGATCCTCAAATCAGCGGTAAAAAAGACAAAAGCCAAGAGTGGTCAATGTCTTGTTGTGGACCCCGTGACAGGTGAAATTCTGGCCATGGCGGTGGTCCCCGAATTCAATCCAAATATCTTTTCCGAATATAGCCCCGCTCACTGGAGAAACCGGAGCATCACAGATAGCTTTGAACCGGGGTCAATAATAAAGGCCTTTCTCCTGGCCGCGAGCCTAGAAGAATCCGTGGTTTCACCCGGCACCAAATTTGACTGTGAGCAGGGGAAATGTAGGATCGGCAAAGAGACAGTGCATGACACCCACAAATATGGCGTTTTGAGTGTGTCGGATATCATTGTGCGGTCCAGCAATATAGGCGCAATCAAGATCGGGCAACGGCTTGGATACAAAAAATTCACAGACTATCTGAAGAAATTGGGTTTTGGCAGCAGGACAGGCATTGATTTGCCGGGAGAGAGAAAAGGGTTTATCAGACCGGTTAAAGAGGCAAGGACCATAGACCAGGCCACAATTTTTTTTGGGCAGGGCATGACCGCTACCTCACTCCAGCTCGTCATGGCCATGGCGGCTATTGCAAACGGCGGAAAACTGATGAAGCCGTATGTGGTGAAATCAATAATGGATAGATCGACGGGCAAAGTCAAAGTGAGGCGACCGAAGGTGGTCAGGAGGGTATTTTCCCAAAAGACAGCCCAGGAGACAGCAAGGATTCTGGAGGGGGTGGCAGGTCAGGATGGGACTGCTCCAAAGGCAGCCATCAAAGGCTTCAGGGTGGCAGGAAAGACGGGGACCTCCCAGAAGGTAGACCCAAGAACAAAACGGTATTCCAGGACAAAATATGTGGCTGGGTTTGTGGGTTTTGTGCCCCTTGAACAACCCAAATTGGTCATCCTCGTGGTCGTTGACGAACCCAAAGGGACCGCATATGGCGGTGAAGTGGCCGCCCCTGTGTTTAGACAGGTGGGAAGGTGGGCACTGAATCATCTCCGGGTCAATCCAAACAAGGGGTCATCCGCTGTGGCCCGGACCCTTCCGCCCATACCAGACAAAAATGTAACCCTCCTGAGTGGCAAGAGACGGAAGACCGACAGAGGGAGAAGAGTACAACCTGGAACAAACATAGTATCGGGAGAGGTGGGGCGTATCGCTTCAGAATTAAAAAAGGGGGCCCTTCCTGACTTTAGCGGTCTTGGGATGAGAGAGGTCTTAAAACGGGGAAGAGCCTTGGGTCTGGAGGTTCATCTGGTGGGGACAGGGCTGGCCGTCAAACAACAGCCGGATGCCGGAACCCCTCTTCAGGAGGTCGCCGCGGTGAGGATTAATTTCAGGCCGCCCGGTAAATTCTGATGGACCTGAATGATCAGGACAAACGGGACGTCTTGAGGTCCGGATAAAAGGTCAAGATGCAGCTGGGAGAATTGTTGGAGGGGATTGAGATCGGTGATTTTTCCGGTGATCCGGGATTGGAGATAAAGAGGATAGCGTATGACTCCCGCCTGGTAGAAAAGGGTTCTCTGTTTGTTGCCCTTAAGGGGCAGCTACAGGATGGGCATGAATTTATCGAGGAGGCAATTCAAAAAGGGGCGGCAGCAGTGGTTTGTGAAAGCCCTGAAGACCGCGGTCACTTTAATGGAAACGCTGTCATGGTCCGTGTCCTGGACACCCGCGAGGCCCTCTCGGGGCTTGCTGTAAGATTTTACCACAGGCCTTTTGAAGAGATGACTTTGACCGGAATCACCGGTACCAATGGAAAAACAACCACCAGCTATATTTTGGAATCAATACTTCTGGCCTCAAAGGCAAAACCGGGTGTTATAGGAACGATAAATTACAGGGTGGCAGGAAAGACCTGGGAGGCCCCGGTCACCACCCCGGAATCATTAGATCTTATGCGGATCTTGCGAAAAATGGCAGATTCAGGCGCTACAGATGTGGTTATGGAGGTCTCCTCCCACGCTCTTGAGCAGGGGAGGATCAGAGACTGCCCCTTCCGACTGGGAATTTTTACAAATATTTCCAGAGACCATCTGGATTACCACCTCTCCATGGAATCATATTTTTCCGCCAAAAGTCGCCTTTTCCGGGGGCTGGGAAAAAATGGGAATGGGAGGAAGGCAAAGGCCGCCATTAACGTGGATGATCCAAGGGGAAGAGAGCTGGTGAACCAGACCCATGTCCCGGTGGTTACATATGGTTTGGGGCGAGACTGCCATGTGAGGGCAGACAATGTTCGAGGAAGCAAGGAGGGCCTGTCTGCCAGGCTTATTACCCCTTCCGGGGAGGCAGACCTACGATCCCCGCTTATAGGGGATTTCAATATTTACAATATATTGGCAGCTTCTGCCGGAGCGCTTTGCCTGGGCATTGATCTTAACACTGTTATATCCGGGATAACACATTTGGAGAAAATACCGGGTCGTTTGGAACGGGTCAAAAATGATCGGTCGCTGGCAATTGTTGTTGATTATGCCCACACGCCCGATGCCCTGTTAAAGGTCTTGAAGGCCCTGAAGCCTTTGACAAAGGGGCGGCTCATTACGGTTTTTGGGTGCGGCGGTGACCGAGACAAGGGGAAAAGACGTCAAATGGGTCGGGTGGCCGGGGAACATGGCGACCTGGTTTTTATTACCTCAGACAACCCCCGTACCGAAGATCCTTCAGCCATTGCTGCTGAGATAGAAAAAGGGGTCAGGGATGCAGGTTTGAAAATGCTCCCCGGACAACCGGGTTCGGTGATTAACATCACCGGTTATTTGATTGACCTTGATCGCGAAAGTGCCATCCGCAGTGCAATCACGGTGGCGTGTGAAGAGGATACGGTCTTGATTGCCGGGAAGGGTCATGAGGCTTACCAGATCATTGGAGGAGAGAAAAGAGCCTTTGATGATCGTAGGGCGGTAGAGGCCGTCTTGAGGGGGGTTGGTGGCGGTTTCGTGGGGTAAAATAAGGGCCGAAGAAATCCTTGCTCCGGCAAACGGAAGATTGGTTTTGGGAGAAGACCAGATGCCGGTGGGGGGGATTCGCACTGATTCCAGAAAGATTGAACCCGGTGAACTCTTTTTGGCACTCAAGGGGGAAAGATTTGATGGCCATGCTTTTGTGGAACAGGCCCTTGCACGCACAGCAGCCGGGGTAATGGTCCAAAAGGATTGGTGGCGGGAAGGAAAGACGAAAGATCGGATCAGAAATTCCCTCTTCCCAAATCAGGCAGTGATTGTTGTGAACGATACACTGAGAGCCCTCGGTGATCTGGCCGGATGGTGGCGACAACAGCACAGGGCGAGGGTGGTGTCGCTCACCGGCAGCACGGGGAAAACCACAACAAAAGAGATGACGGCTGCAATCCTGGGGCTTGGGGGGCTGACTCTCAAGAATTATGGAAACTTTAACAACCTGATCGGGTTGCCTTTGACGCTTTTTCAACTGGACAACAGATACAGGAATGCGGTGCTGGAAATGGGTATGAATCACCCGGGGGAGATCTCAAGGTTGAGTGAGATTTCAAACCCGGATGTTGGTGTGATTACCAATGTGGGGATGGCGCATCTGGAGGGGGTTGGAGACCTGGAAGGTGCGGCCAGGGCAAAGGTGGAGTTGGTGGAAAAGATCTCCACTGAGGGGAGAGTGGTCATAAACGGCGATGACGATCTCTTGATGAAAATGGCTGCCCCGTACGGGAAGAAGCTGGTCACCTTTGGGCTTGGATGGGAAAATACGTTTAGGGCAAGCAAGATTCAGAACAGGGGTCTGAAAGGTATTTCATTTGACCTTCACTTTAAAAAACAATCCCGCAGTGTAGCCCTAAAGGTCCCGGGGCTTCAAAATGTACCCAATGCCCTGGCAGCGGCCGGGGTTGCGTTGTGTCTGGATGAACCCATGGAACAGGTCGTCCAGGGTCTGGAGGGTTTTTCAGGTCTGGCGGGGCGGTTCATGGTGACCTCACTCCCCGGCGGCATAGTCCTGATAGACGATACGTATAATGCCAACCCTTTGTCCATCAAGGCAAGTTTGGAATCTGCCGGTGCCATGGCCGAAAATGATGGGAGGATAATCGTGGGCCTTGGGGAGATGTTGGAATTGGGGGATGCAGCGATCTCTGCCCACTATGACGTCGGCAGGCGGGTCGCGCGGCTTGGCGTCCACCGTTTTCTTGCGATGGGGGGGAATGCACCCGAGATGATACGTGGCGCCATTGACTCAGGTATGACATCAGATCAGGCTAATGAGGTAAGGGGCCACGTTGAAATGGCAGAAAACATTATGGAAGATTTGCGAAAAGGCGATCTGATTTTGCTAAAAGGTTCTCGGAAAATGGCACTTGAAAAGGTGGTAAACGAGCTGCAAGAGAGGAGCTCATAGGAGATAACAGGAGGGTGTTTTATGGGTGCGCCAAAAAGGATATTGGTGGTGGATGACGAAAAGGGCATACGGTTTCTCTTGTCAGAGGCGCTCCTGATGGAGGGCTTTGAGGTTGCTCTTGCAAGGGACGGACAGGAATCCCTCGAAAGGTTGGAAATGGATGATTTTGATTTGGTGATAACAGATATCAACATGCCCAGGTTGGACGGCATGGAAATGCTCAAGAAAATGAAAAAGAGCGGTCGCAAGGAGAAGGTGATCGTTATGACCGGAAACCCCTCAGCTTTGAGTTTTTCGGATAATGAGATGCCCCACATTGTAAGCCATCTTCTCAAACCGTTTGGGGTGGAGAAGCTTTTAAATGCGGTGATTTCGGCCATGGGCGGTGTGGACGTTTCACAGACAGGTGAATACTGGCATGCTTCCCCAGCCTGACCTGCAGGATAGGTAAAGGGTCATATGCTCTACAAACTGATTTATCTCTTTCACACAGACATATCCTGGCTGAACGTTTTCAGGTATTTGACCTTCAGAACCGTACTTTCAACCCTTACGGCCCTGATGATCTGTTTTATCATGAGCGGGTGGGCCATAAAAAGGCTGAAGGCCATGCAAGTGGGTCAATACATCCGAGATGACGGACCTCCCACCCACAAATCCAAGGAAGGGACCCCCACGATGGGAGGGGTCTTTGTTTTGCCATCTATTCTGGTTTCCGTACTTTTCTGGGCTGAACTCCACAATATTTATGTCTGGATTGTCATGTTTGTCATGCTTTCATTTGGCGGCATAGGGTTTGCGGATGATTATCTGAAGATAATCAGGAAAAACAGCAAGGGGCTCAGTATGACCTGGAAGTTTTCTCTTCAGATATTAGCAGCCTTCATAGCAGCCGTGGCACTCCATATTTATCCCGGGTTCGATTCCCATTTGACCATCCCCTTTTTCAAAACCGCGGTCCCGGACCTGGGTTTGGGCTATATCCCTCTGGCAATATTCGTTATTGTCGGGGCCTCCAATGCCGTTAACCTGACAGACGGGCTGGATGGGCTGGCCATCAGCCCTCTGGTTGTCGCTTTTGGAAGTTATTTGGTGTTTTCGTATCTTGCCGGACATATAAAGATCGCCACTTATCTTCAGATTCCCTATATAAGCGGGGTGGGTGAAATTTCCGTTGTATGTGGCGCAGTGGCAGGAGCCGGCCTGGGGTTTCTGTGGTTCAACACCTATCCGGCGGAAGTCTTTATGGGAGACGTCGGGTCGCTTTCTTTGGGAGCTGTCCTGGGTACTGTGGCGGTTATCACAAAACAGGAGCTGTTGCTGATCCTTGTCGGGGGGCTGTTTGTTTTTGAGGCGCTTTCCGTAATTTTTCAGGTGGCATATTTTAAGTTTACCGGGGGGCAGAGAATCTTCAGAATGGCCCCCATTCATCATCATTTTGAGTTAAAAGGCTGGCCGGAACCCAAGGTGATAGTGAGATTCTGGATAATTGCCATTATCCTGGCCCTATTATCATTCAGCACCCTGAAACTGAGATAAGAATGCGATCGATAACGCCTCATTCAAAAACCCAACCAATGGAATCCTTCAGGGGCATCTCTTTTGGGCCAGGGGCGAAAATTCTCGTTGTGGGTCTGGGTATTTCCGGATTATGGGCTGCCCGGTGGCTGGCGGGTCAAGGGGCGGAAGTCACGGTTAGTGAAATGAGGCCGGCGGACTCTCTTCAAAACCAGACCCTGGAGGAGCTCAAAGATATAGGGGTTACCCTTGAAACCGGGGGGCACAACGAAAAGACATTCCTGGGCGCGGATCTCATAATTCTCAGCCCCGGGGTGCCGCATGATATGGCCCTTCTTGAAACTGCCCGAACACAGGGCGTGTCTGTTGTAGGCGAACTGGAATTTGCAAGCCGTTTGATCCAGACACCTATGATTGCCATAACCGGCACAAACGGAAAGACCACCGTTACGGAGTTCTTGGGACAAATGCTCAAGAATGCAGGTCTTGAATGCTTTGTGGGGGGTAATATCGGGACCCCTCTTATGGCCTATGCTGCCGGGGGGCAGGATGCAGACTATGTGGTGGTTGAAGTCAGTAGCTTTCAGCTGGATACGATCGAGAATTTTTGCCCCGCTATTTCAATGATTTTAAACATTTCCCCGGATCATCTTGATCGCTATCCCGCTT
>JAUVRS010000020.1 GCA_030597505.1 Desulfobacteraceae bacterium | reverse complement strand
TTCTCCGACTGAAGTGGTCGGAGAAGACCGGATCGTCTTTGGCATGGATTTCCCTGCCTATAATCCCGGCCCTGAACTGGCAAAGGTCAAAGAGGCCGATATCACTGAAGACCAAAAGAAGAAGATCCTGAACAGTAACGCGGTCAGGATCCTGGGGCTCTGAGGTCCACAGACCCCATGATAGGGAAGGGACTCCGATGAGCGCTAAAAAGATAACGGATTACCCTGACTTGAACAGCCGACGGGTGCCTGAGGACTCCTACTATGAGCGGCGTGCCCTGTTCAAGTCCATGAATTTTGACGATTCAGATCTGGACCGGCCCTTTGTAGCCGTAGCCAATTCATGGAATGAATTTGTTCCCGGACACCATCATCTGAAAAGAGTGGGGGAGGCCGTCAAGATTGGAATATGGCAGGCAGGTGGGATGCCGGTCGAGTTTAACCACATTGCCCCTTGCGACGGACTCGCTGATGGGACTGTGGGCATGCATTGGATTCTGCCCAGCAGAGATATCATGGCGGCCTCTATGGAGATGATGATCCAGTCTCAACGGGTAGATGGGGTTGTTGCCCTTTCGACTTGTGACAAGATCGTCCCCGCACAACTGATGGCACTGGCGCGGATAAACCTTCCTTCAATAATGGTCACCGGTGGCGCCATGCTCTCAGGGAGCTTTCAAGGAGAGAAGGTCCAGGCCCAGCACATTAACGAGATGTATCCTGTATGGAAAGAAGGCAAGCTGACGGACTCCCAGTTCAAGCAGATCGAAGATAATGTCTGCCCTACATGTGGGGCATGTTGTACCATGGGTACGGCCAATACCATGTGCTGCATGACCGAGGCCATGGGGATGTCATTGCCGGGAAACGGGACTCAAATAGCAGTCAATGCATCGCTCTTTCGCCTGGCTCGGAGGGCGGGACGAAAGGTCATGGAGCTGATTGACAAGGATATTCGACCAAGAGACATTATGACCGAAGAGTCCATGAAAAACGCCATGATGGTCCATTCGGCCATAGGGGGATCAACCAATGCCGTGATCCATGTCCCGGCGATTTTGCACGAGTTGGGCGCTGAAATCCCACTTGCCCGCTGGAACGACATCAGCAGGCTGGCGCCTCATCTGGTAAACATCACCGCCGGATCCCCTTACACTATGGAGGATTTTGACCGGGCGGGCGGTGTTCCTGCGGTAATGAATGCGCTGAGATCCGTCTTAAATCTGGATGTCAAGACATGCACGGGGAATTCTATCGGCGCAAACCTCGAATCGTGCAAAAACCCGACCTCGGATGTGATCAGGTCACTTGATAATCCAATCTATGGAGAGGGCGCCATTGCCATCCTCACCGGAAACCTTGCCCCCCATGGCGCCGTTGTCAAACAGACGGCCCTTACGCCTGACATGCTCGCCCATAAGGGACCCGCGAGGGTGTTTGACGACGAAGAAAACGCAAAGGAAGCTCTTCTTGCCCGTAGGATACGTCCCGGTGACGTAGTGGTCATTCGTTATGAAGGACCCAGGGGAGGGCCGGGAATGCGGGAGATGTATACCTTTCAGACGATTCTTTGCGGGATGAAACTGGACGATTCGGTTGCCCTGGTCACCGATGGCAGATTTTCGGGCTGGAACCGAGGTCCGGCCATTGGGCACGTCTCCCCCGAGGCAGCGGCAGGGGGCCCTCTGGCCACGGTCAAGGATGGTGACGTGATTCTCTACGATATCCCCAAACGGGTTCTGGCGGTTGAATTGAGTGAGGCGGAAATTCGAGAGCGACACAAAACCATAAAACCACCTGAACCAAAAATAAAGGGGGGTTTTTTGGGGGAAATCTATTCGAAACTCGTGACTTCTGTAGACAAGGGTGCAATCCTGAGAGTTTCCCATGACTAAACCCCCTTGCGGCAAGAAAATCCGATTCAGTTTCAGAAAGAGTCAAGGAAATGAGAGACATTGAAAAAATAATGGAAAAGCATGGTATCCCTGGAAGGGATCTGGGAGATCTGCCGGATTCCCCTTTTACCTTTCCGGATGGATCTCATTATCGGATTGAAATCGCGAATGTAGAAAGACGTTCCGCACAGCAGAGGCCCTCAACCACGGCTCGAACTCTCTCCAAACAGAGAACTTTCAATGGGTGTCTGGGCTGATACGTGAAGGGATTTGCCTTGGCCTCCGTCAGTATTCACGTTTATGCTGTTCTCGTTTTTTGGCAGGAGATGAAATATGTGGCGGCCTAAAGCATGAACTAATCCACCAGCCAAGATTGGCGACGTCCCTTGCTCCGTTCCGGATGTCTTTTTTGGGCAACCATGATTCATCCGTGCCGGAACAAGAGGATGTGGAGAACGGATAGGCCTACTCTATTTTGTGTCTGATAATGGCCCCTTTGTCCGCGGATTCAGCAAGACGGGAATAAAGGGCCAAATACCCTTTCTTAAACTTGGGTTCCGGCCGTTTCCACTTGGCAAGACGACGCTCAATCTCTTCATCTGACACATCCAGGTGCAGGGTTCGGTTGGGGATATCGATAGTGATCATATCGCCATCTTCAACAGCCGCAAGACATCCCCCTTGAGCTGCCTCCGGCGAGATATGACCCACAAAACAACCGTTGTTGGTCCCGGAAAACCGTCCGTCTGTCACAAGCGCCGTCTTGAGGGCCAAACCCTTTCCATAAAGGAGTTTCATGGCCTTATACATCTCACGCATGCCAGGGCCGCCCTTTGGCCCCTCATACCGGATTACAATAACTTGGCCTTCTTGGATTTCACCGTCCAGAATCGCCTTGTTGGCCGCCTCCTCCGAGTCAAAACAGCGGGCTTTTCCTTCGAATTTGTGCATTTCCGGTACAATGGCCGCCGGTTTTGTGATGGCCGTATTTTTGGCCAGGTTGCCCCGTAAGACGGCCAACCCCCCTTCCTTGCTCCAAGGATCGGCCAGGGTCCTTATTATGTCTCTATTGGGTGTCCTGGGATTGGCCAGGTTTTCAGCAACTGTTTTCCCTGTCACCGTAAGGGCGTTGCCGTGGAGCTGTTCAAGGATTTCATTCATGACGGCGGGAACGCCGCCAGCGTCGTTAAAATCGGGTACATTAAGGGGTGAGGCCGGGTTTATCTTGGCGATGTGCGGTGTGGTGCGGCTCAGTTCTTCAAAAAGATCCATTGTAATTTCGCAGTCCGCCTCATAGCCTATGGCGGGGATATGCAACGCGGCATTTGTTGAGCCGCCAATCGCCGAATTCACTCGAATGCCGTTTTCGATCCCCTGCCGGTTCAAAATTTTGCATGCGGTGATTCCCTGTTTTACCAAGGCCATCACCTGTCGTCCGGATTCCTGGGCCGAGCGCAGTCGCTCCGCATGGGTTGCGGGCATGGTGGCACTTCCCGGCAGACAGAGCCCCATCGCCTCCGCCAGACAACACATGGTATTGGCAGTCCCGAGAAAGGAGCATGAACCGCATGTGGGAGTCGCCCGGTCTTCAAGTTCTCGGTATGTGGCCTCGTCGATCTTTCCGCTCTTGAGCATGCCCAGACCTTCCGTAAGCGATGTGGTATCACTGGCACGCCCGTCAAACTCACACCCCCCTTCCATGGGACCGCCCACAACCATGATGGCAGGAATGTCAAGCCGGGCCGCTGCCATCAGCATACCCGGGACGATTTTGTCGCAGGAGGCCAGGAGCACAACCCCGTCAAAGCGGTGGGCCTCGATCATCATCTCAACATCGTTGGCAATGAGGTCACGGGTTGGCAGGATGTAATGCATCCCTGCATGGCCGTTGGCAATGCCGTCGCAGGCAGCGATTACCCCAAATTCTACGGGGGTCCCACCGGCTTGTCGGATCCCTTGTTGAACATATTCGGAGACGTGCCGGAGGTTGTAGTGTCCGGGGACAACCCGATTCCACGAGTTGGCGATCCCGATTAATGGCTGGGACAGATCATAATCACTAAACCCCATGGATTTGTATAAAGAACGGTTCATGGTCCACTCCGGACGTTCCAGAATTTCTTTGCTGCGCCAGGTCATCTGTTTCCCTCCTTACCAAAATAATGTTCAATAATAATGTTCAATATCAAAAATAAGATCCCATAACAAAAACACCTTGGGCTTTGAAATTTCTGATACACCGCACAGGCTCACCATGTCAAGTGTCATGATCATGATAAATTTATCCTCCTTACACTGTGAGGGCGTCTGCATTTCCCTTGACCTGTAATCTTTTTTCCCCTATTTTCGTTCTGGTAACCTTTTGGATACTTGGGGTGAGGGGACAAAATCAAAAAAGTCCACCCCCACTAAAAATCGTAAACTGGGATAGTTTAAGAAAAGGAGGTAGACGTTATGGGTAATGAGAGTGTCGTCAAGTATGATGAGCGGGGGGTGCTGGATGGGGGCACCGTCGGTCTGCCAAGAGAAATGAACCGTGATATCTGGTTAAAGGAGGTCTTTCCCGAGTGGGGTACCTACCTTAATTATGAAATCGATCAATTCCAGGTCAAACCGGGAACCGGGGCCATGTGGTATTTTGGCGCCATGTCATGTGCAATAAAGTCCCAGGCAGGGGCTGTCTTTCTGTTAGATGGTTATGCCGGCCCCAGTCTTTTTACGGACTATTCTTACTGTGGGGTGTGTCGCACCAGCGGGGCCGAGAAACTCTGGTGGATGAGAACCCACCCGATGGTCATTGATCCATGGAAATTCAAAAGGCTGGATGCGGTGTTTGTGACCCATCACCATCAGGACCACATGGATTTTTACACCATCAGCGCAGCGTTACAGACGACCAACTGTAAGTTTGTTGCACCTCCTGAGGCAGCCCGCCGAATGAAGGCTAACATGAAGGTCCCAGATGAAAGGATGATCGTTGCCGAGGTGGGTAAGAGTATTCAAATCGAAGACATGAAGATCGACTTCGCCCCTAATTACGATATCATCGCAACCAAGACCGGATTTGATCCCCCGGCGCCGTTTGAAGAGGTGGCGGTGAGCTACCTCTTTAACACCGAGGGTGGGACAGTCGCTTTTCTGGCGGACAGCCTGTATCACAACGGATACCGGATGGTTGGGGAAAACTATAAGGTGGACGTGGTTTCCATGGCCATGGGTAATAATGCTCCTGGTTATACCGACAAGATGTCTCCCTGGGATCTGTGGCGCGTGGCTGAATCACTCAATGTGGAGGTAATATTGCCAATGCACCACGATAACTGGGCAAACTGTTATGAAGAGCCATTCTACCTTGAAGATATTGTAAACCGGAAAAACAAGGAACCCCGTCACCACAAGATGAGGGTGGTCAGTCTTTTGCCGGGGGCGAGATACATACATCCGGATGATCAGGACATCGGACGGTACTGCTATCCCGACAACAGAGAAGTCATGAATTGGAAAAAAAGTGTGGAGTATGGCCCGGATGCCTGAGGGTGAGACAAAGTGGGGCTATTCCTTATATGTCTCAGGGATAGCTCCACATAATTTTTTGCGCCAACCTTTGGACAAAAATTTCCTGGACAAAGGAAAAGCGGTTCTATTTTTTACGGCTCTGACAATTCAATCTGAATCCCGTTTAGTGCGTCTGATTTGATAAAGGCAATTTTTTTTCCCCGCAACCCCAGTTTGGGTTTCTCATCGGCCATCTCGATTCCCCGTTCCTTGAGGGTTTCAATGTCGGATTCGATATTGTCTGTCAACAAACAGAAATGGTGAATCGCGTCGCCTTTTTCCCTCACAAATCTGGTAAACACACCGTCTTCGCTGTAATCCTGCAGAAACTCCAACCCTATCCCTCCCAAATCCAAGACGGCAAATTTCATTTTTTTCTCGGAATTATCATGCACCGCAGGTGTTGGCAGGTCAAGCACCCTGGAAACCATGGCGAGACTTTTATCGATGTTCTCAATGGCTATTCCGATATGACCAATTCCCTTTATCATTGATTGTCCTCCCTCCAAATAAAATGATTTTCCCTGATTCGGTTCATTATAACCACAGCTCATCCCTTTCAACCCCCATTCTTTAAAGGAGTTCTTGATCCATGGATTTCAGGCAAGATGACAGCATTTGTCCGTTTGATTATCGGTATAATCTGACATAAATTCAATTTTTTATCAAATTTTTGTTGACTTAATGACCGATATTATTTTAAAGAGAAAACTCCAGTATGATTCAATAGAAGTTTTTTGAGACGGGTAAAGGCAAGGTGGCAACTGAAAACCTAAAACGCTTAACCTTAAGAGAACAGGCGGAGACAGCCGTAAGAGATATGATTGCCTCTTATCGGTTTACTCCGGGTAAAAGGATAAACGTTGAGCGATTGGCAAAAGACCTGGGGGTCAGCAGGACCCCCATTTGGCAGGCCCTTAAGAATCTGGAAAAAGAAGGGCTGGTAACCCATGTTCCCAATCAGGGAATACACATGTCCCGGTTGACGCTTCAGATGGCCTATGACCTCTATGTGGTAAGGGGGCAGTTGGAGGGGTTGGCCGGGCGCTTTGCGGCTGAAAATATCAATAAAAAGACCGTGGTCCGTCTGGAGTCGCTTTTGAAAAAGCAGCGTCGGATTGTCAACAAACGGGATGTGGTTGAGTATTCAAAATCGGACTTTGAGTTTCATGGCATCATATATGATTCCTGCGGCAACTGGCTGTTAAACGAGTTGCTGGAAAACATAAAAGCGAGGTCGCGGCCCTTTGTCTGCGATCTTGCATCAATCCTTCCCGAACTCTATCAGGACCACAGGGAGGTAGTGGGGGCCTTGAAGGTTCGTGATGGGGCCGGGGCGGAGAGGATAATGCGAAGGCACAACGCCAGGGTGCGTCGGCAAATCAAGAAGGCGCAAGAAGCGGAAGCGAACTGAGGAGCAAACATGTCATATGCCTTTAAAGACTTTCATTGGGCAAACGATATCCGGGTAAATGAGTACCTCTTGCCAAAGACAACGGCGGAGGCCCTTGAGATGCTCGCAGAGTACAAGGGTCAAGCACAGGTGGTCTCCGGGGGGACAGACGTCATCCCGAAGCTGCGCAAACGGGAATTGGAGGTGGAAGCCTTGGTGGATATCTCCCGTCTGCCGGGAATGAGCGATATCAAACAAAAGGGGGATAAAATTATTTTGGGTGGGCTTGTTACCCATGCCCGGACAGTCGCTTCCCTGTTGATCAGGGAGAAAGCAGGGGTCCTTGCAGAAGGTGCTGCCAGGGTTGGGTCGCCTCAGATCAGGAATATGGGCACTGTGGCAGGGAATCTGGCGAGTGGTCACCCGGCGGCTGACACGAGCATGCCGCTTCTCGCCCTAAACGCCTCGGTTACGATTGCCTCCACGGAGGGAGAGCGGGTGGTCGATCTTCCACAGTTTTTCCAGGGGGGAAACCAGACCGCAGCGGATTCCAGAAGAGAGATAATAACGCAAATCAGCTTTTCTGCCCTGGGAAAAAACCAGGGATGTTGCTATTTGAGGCTGAGCAAACGCCGGGCCCTTACCATTGCTATTCTCGTCCTGGCTACGGTGGTGGATGTTGACCCGGATGAGAAGACAATTAGGGATGCGGCCATTGCAATCGGTCCGGTGGCACCCATGCCTTTTCGCGCCAGAGATGCCGAAGAAATTCTTAAAGGCGCCCCTGTCAGTAAAGAAATTGTGGAGCGGGCAGGAGATGCTGCTTATAAAGAGTCTACGCCCGAATCGAGTGTGGTTTGGGGGTCAGATGAATACAAGAAGGAAATGGTGAAAGTTTTTGTGCGGCGGGGGTTGTATAAGGCCCTGAAAAGGGCGGGGTGCCCCGTCGCTTAAAGGGGCGGTGTATGAAAGAGATGGAGATTCAATTCCAACTGAATGGATGTGATGTTTGTGTGGATGTCCCTTCGGACACCTTGTTGGTGGACCTCTTGAGGGACACGCTTGGACTGAAGGGCACCAAAACGGGGTGCCGGGAAGGAGAATGCGGGGCCTGTACGGTTCTACTGGATGATATCCCGGTAAACTCCTGTATCCTTCCGGCATTCAAGGTTGAAGGGCGATCGGTTACCACCATTGAAGGTTTGACCAAGGATGACGGCCGGTTGGATCCGATCCAAGAGGCATTTATCCAGGAGGGTGCGGTTCAGTGCGGTTTTTGCACACCGGGAATGATCATGAATGCAAAGGCCCTTTTGGGTAAGGACCCGCACCCTGAGGAGGGAAAAATCAGGGAAGCCATCTCAGGGGTACAGTGCCGGTGTACCGGGTACCAAAAGATAGTGCAGGCAGTCAAATCTGCCGGGCAGAAGATGGATTCAACCCGTTGATAAAATGAGGACCGGTTGCCCGGTCTTTGAACACCCTATCTTCGAACAGGGGCATAAAATATGAGTACCAAGACCCATGACCATAAGCAAATAAAGACACTGACCAAGGATAAACCCGATCTCCAGGGACTGATAAAGACCTCGCAAATGAGTCCTTCTGTGGTGGGAAAATCCATTGTGAGGACTGACGCTCTCAGCAAAGTTACTGGGAAACTTGCTTTTGGAGCAGATTATTCACAGGAAGGTTTCTTGCACGGAAAGATTCTTAGAAGCCCCTATCCACATGCCGTGATAAAGTCAATTGATATTGAGAAGGCAAAAAACTTGTCTGGTGTTGCTGCCGTATTAACGGCAGAGGATGTACCGGGAAGAAACGGGTTTGGGGCGATTATCCCTGATCAACCCGTGATTTGCGGTGACAAGGTTCGTTTTGTGGGAGACGGGGTGGCGCTGGTGGCCGCAGAGACCGAAAAGATAGCCAACCAGGCCCTTGAACTGATCAAAGTGGAATACGATCTCCTGCCGCCTGTCTTTGATCCGATTGAGGCACTCAAAGAAGACGCTCCCAAGGTCCATGAAAAGGGGAATCTCCTTTCCTATAATAAACTTCGTAAAGGCGACGCAGAAAAGGGTTTTGCCCAAGCAGATGTAATCATTGAAAGAACCTATAAGGTTCCCTTTTTGGATCATGCCTATCTGGAACCGGACATATGTATGGCCATTCCACAGGTGGATGGCACCATGCTGGTGGAAGGGCCCATGCAAGCGCCCTTCACCGTGAGGCGCAATATAAATGCCGTACTCGGGGTCCCAATAAACAGGGTTCAGGCCCGCCAGATATCCATGGGGGGCGGCTTTGGCGGCAAGGAGGATTCCCCCATTGATCTGGGTTGTCGGGCAGCTGTCCTGGCACACCATACCAGACGTCCCGTCCGTATTGCTCTGGAGAGGGAAGAGGTTACCCTCCAGACCTGTAAACGCCATCCCATGACCATGAAGATCAAGATCGGGGCCAAAAAGGATGGAAGCCTTGTTGCTTTTGAAGGCGTTATATATGACGAGCAAGGGGCTTACGCCAGCCTGGGGCCTGTTATCCCACCCGCAGGGGGATCACATATCCATGCCATGATAATGATGTCCGGTCCTTATGAGATCCCCAATGTAAAGATAGATGCCTACCTCTGTTTCACCAACAACCCATACGGTGGGGCCATGCGCGGGTTTGGCGCCCCACAGGTGCATGTGGCCCATGAACAGATTATTGACGAACTTGCCGAGGCCCTTGGCACAACCCCCTTTGACATCCGGCGGAGAAATGGATTGAGGGAGGGGTCGGCAACGGCCACCGGACAAGTGCTGGATCAAAGTGTTGGTCTCCACGACACGTTAGAGTCGTGTGCCAAGGCCTTTGACTGGGAGAAAAAATACCAGGATACGGGTTATGTGAACGAGGAAAAGACCAAACGCCGCGGTGTCGGGATCGGCATGGGCTGGTATAGAACCAGCATCGGAACAAACAATGACGCGTGCGGCGCGAACGTATACGTCCATGAAGATGGAACCGTACTTCTCAGTACGGGAATCACCGAAATGGGTCAGGGCTCTTTTACCGTGCTTCCTCAGATTTGTGCTGAAGAGCTCGGGGTGCGGGTGGAAGATGTTCGTGTGGCAAGACCGGATACGGACGCTGTGCCGGAATCCGGCCCCACGGTGGGAAGCCGGTCCACCACCCTTATGGGCAACGCCATTATCCTGGCCGCCCGGCAGGTAAAAAAATCAATCCTCGAAATGGCCGCTGAGATGCTGATGGTGCCGTTGACCCGACTGGAATCAAGAGACCGTCGCATCTATGACCGGGATAATCCCGATACGGTTTTGGAGTTCAGGGAAGCGGCTGCCAGGTGTATGGCCAATGGAAAACGTCTTATCGGACAAGGGTGGTGGGCCCCCCCTGCACCCAGCCTGGATCCGGAAACGGGTCAAGGCAATCCATACTTTGTCTACACCTATTCGACCCACATGGCAGAAGTCAATGTCGATATGGAGACCGGGGAAGTGGAAGTGACTGACTATGTGGCCGCCTTTGATGTGGGTAAGGCCATCAATCCCAAGGCTCTTGAAGGACAAATCGAGGGCGGGGTGGCCATGGGGCTTGGATACGCCCTGACCGAAGAAGTGGCGATTGAAAATGGCTATATCCAGAACCTCAGTCTTAGAGACTACCTGATTCCCACATCGCTCGATGTCCCGGATATTAAACCGATCATCCTGGAAGTGGAAAACAAATTTGGGCCCTATGGGGCCAAAGGAATCGGGGAAATGCCCAACCTCCCCGCCACACCGGCAATCTTGAATGCCATCGCCAATGCGTGCGGCGGAAGGGTCCGAGACCTGCCGGCAGACCCGGAGAAGGTGTATTGGGCAATCAAAGAAGCGGAGATACCGCTTGATTAACAAACTCGCAAGACATGCTAAAAGGGAAATTTCTCGAACCTCTAAAGAGAAAACAGCGGTCTTCGGGAGACAATAAAAAATGGACAGACCGATTGAAACCTTTATGAGATTGGGAATCGTTCACTACATGGCCTTTCCCGAGTTGGGATCGGGTAATGGTCCCTGGGAAGAAACCGTGAGACACATCGCTCTTGATCCCTTTTTTGACGCCATAGAGATCACTCACATAGAGGAGTCCCGGGTACGCGATCGCGTACGAAATCTTGCTCACCTAGCCAGCCTATCGGTTGCATACGGTGCCCATCCCCTTATCCTGGGGCAAGGGCTCAATATCAACTCGCTTGACAAAGAAGAACGCACCCGGGTCTGCGATTTGCTAAAAAATCATTTGGACGAGGCCATATACATGGGGGCGGAGAGCTTTGTCCTCCTTTCAGGAAAGGACCCGGGAGCCGAAAACCGATCGGAAGCGGTTGCAGCCCTCATAACGTCTCTGGAGGACCTATGTGCCTACGCAGCCGGAAAAAGCGGGCCTCGGATCGTGGTTGAGATCTTTGACCGCGATGTGGACAAATGCTGTCTGTTGGGCCCCAGTGACATGGCAAAAGAAGTGGCGGCGCAGGTGAACAAAAAATTCGATAATTTTGGTCTGCTTGTAGATTTAAGCCATATCCCGTTGCTAAACGAGTCACCCAAAGAGGCCCTTGTTCCTGTAAAGGAATATTTGACCGGCGTTCATCTGGGGAATGCCGTCACTGACGCGAATTACAGCGGCTACGGCGACAACCACCCTATATTTGGAACCCCGGGAAGCGTGAATGACGTGCCCGAGGTGGTGGCGTTTTTGCGAACCCTTTTTGAGATAGGGTTTCTAAATGAAAAACAAAGACCGATTGTGAGTTTTGAAATAAAACCCATGGAGGGCCAGGACCCTCTGGTGATTATTGCCAATGCCAAACGGGTTCTTCAAAGGGCATGGAGCATGGTTTAGTCTCTTTGTGACCATGTAGGAAAAAAATTGAAACCACAGATATTTGTTACACGCAGACTCCCTCAAGGGGCGATGGACCTTTTGGAGGAGAACTTTAATGTGGAATGTAACCCCAATGACAGGGTGCTTACACGTGAGGAGCTTCTGTCGTCTGTAAAGGGAAAACAGGGGCTGTTGCCCCTTCTGACAGAGACAGTTGACGGCGAAGTGATGGACGCTGCAGGGAAGGGGCTAAGGATCGTTGCCAACTATGCAGTGGGATACAACAATATCGATCTGGCGGCCGCGACTGCCAGAAAAATTGCCGTGACCAATACTCCAGGGGTGCTGACGGAGACCACAGCCGATCTTACCATGGGACTGATCCTTTCAGTGGCCAGGCGTATCGTCGAAGCCGACACATTTGCCAGAGCAGGAAAATACCGGAACTGGGCACCGCTTCTCCTTGTAGGCGCCGATATTCACAATAAGACCCTGGGACTTTTTGGTTTTGGCAGGATAGGTTTTGCGGTAGCCAGAAGGGCGGCCGGCTTTGATATGCGGATTTTGTATCATGATCTTAAAAGGGCTGAGGCTGAGCTCGAAAAACAAGTCAACGCCGAATACGTGGACAAGGAAACCCTGCTAAAAGAGTCAGATTTTGTTTCTGTCCATGTTCCTCTGTCACCGGATACATTGCATATGATAGGTCCTGAGGAACTGTCATCCATGAAATCCACGGCATTTATCATTAATACCTCAAGAGGTGAGGTGATCGACGAGGATGCCCTTGTGGCGGCCCTTGGGGCAAAAAAAATCGCTGGTGCTGGCCTGGATGTCTTTGAGCATGAACCAAAGATCCACCCCGCACTGGCCAAAATGGATAACGTTGTAATACTCCCCCACATTGGGAGTGCCTCCATTGAGACAAGGACCCAGATGGGCCTGGTTGCGGCTAAAAACATGATTGCTGCCCTGAGAGGAGACGTTCCACCCAATTGTCTGAATCCAGAAATATATGTGTAAAATTGCCAAGCATTTCCAGATATTTTGTTTCTAAGTGCCAACAAAAGAGGAGACAAAGAGCCTTTTAAGCAAACAAACGTTTTTGGTCCTATGTTGGCAAATAAAGGTCGTGATCACTAAAAAGGGAGGGTCTTACTATGAAAAGTGTTTGGAACAAGATTTTAAAGGTGGACTTGACAAATGGCACATGTGGACCCGAGGACTTGTCTGATGAGGTCTATGAGAAATTTCTGGGCGGGGCCGGTATGACAGCATACATGCTTTGGCGCGAATCCCCGCGTGGAACGACAACCTTTGACCCGGCAAACCGCCTGACCTTTGCGCCGGGCCCGATGCAGGGCATAAAACAGACCGGTGCGGCCAAGTGGACAGCAGGGGCCATATCCCCTTCCTTTCATCTGAATGCCGACTCGGCAGCCACTGCCAGCTTTGGAATTGAGATCAAGGAGGCGGGCTATGATGCCATCGTGGTCCATGGCCGGTCGGACAGACCCGTCTATGTGGTTGTTGATGACGACAAAGTGGAAATCAAAGATGCAAATGATATCTGGGGCAAAAACGCCTACGAAGCAGAAGACGGCATCAAAGAGGCCGAAGGCGATAAGTTTGAATGCGTCACCATTGGCCAGGCAGGAGAAAGGTTGGTCCGTTACGCCAATATCCAGACTCGAAAAAAATCGTTCCTCGGCCGGTGTGGTCTGGGAGCGGTCATGGGTTCAAAGTTGCTAAAGGGCATCGCTGTGCGGGGTAGCCAATCCGTCAGCGTGCATGATCCCCAGGAGATTGATCGGATTAACAAACAGATCAATAAACGTCTGATCGAGATGGACAACGAAAAAGAGGACTGGCTCCAGATAAAACGCGTGGGTACTGCTATGGCCACCGAACTTTTTGCGCCTCAGGGCAACCTCCCCATAAAGAACTACCGGTTGGCAGACTTCCCTCCCGGCGTAAAGACCCATCATGCTTCAAACTACGTCAAAGAGCTCAACGCTAAACCCTGGCCCTGTCAGTACTGTGTTATTCAGTGCCATAACCTTTGCGAGATTAAAGAAGGGCCATATGCCTACAAAGGCAAGGGGCCTGAGTACGAGTCTTTTGCAATGGTGGGCTTTAATACCATGGTTGATGACGTAAAGGCAGTGGCCTACGCATGCGAACTGGCAAACCTTTACTCGCTGGATACCATTTCGCTGGGCGTGGTGATTGCATGGGCCATGGAGTCTTATGAAAAGGGCGTTATCACAAAGGATGACACCTATGGGCTCGATCTGACCTGGGGTAATGCCGAGGCTATGGTAGAGATGGTCAGAAAGATCGGTCTACGTGCTGACGGTCTCGGGTATCTGCTTGGTGAGGGGTGTAAGATTGCCTCCGAGCGTCTTGGTATGGGGTCGGAGGATTGGGCCGTACAAATGAAAGGACAGGAGATCGCTGCCCACAACTGGCGGGCCCAGTATATATCTGCACTCAATTATTGCACCGGCGTGGCCTCCGGTCCCAACCATGAACGGGGAAACTCGCAGCATATCTGGGTGGGACATATCAAGTTGCCCGAGTGGGGTATTGACGAAGTTGAAAACGAGGAGCGATGGTCGTGGGAAAATGCGGCCGATCGTAATGCCAAATTCCATGATTACTGTAATGTTATCAACTCCGCGTGTCACTGCAAATTTATGGAGTTTCGTGGTTACACCCTGACTGATCTTTGTAACACCATCAACGCCGCCACAGGGATGGGCTGGAGCCTTGAAGACCTTCGTCTTTGTGGCGACCGGATCACACAGCTTCAGAAACTCCTAAATATCCGCTATGGGTGGAAAAAGGCTGATGACTTTAATTTTCCCAAACGTTTTATGGAGCCTGTGGATTCCGGGCCGGCTGCCAATAGGGTCCCGGTTGGGCTTGAAGACGCCATAATGGACTATTACAGAGAACGGGGCTGGGATGAAGAAGGCAAGCCGACAATGGCCAAGCTCAAAGAAGTCGGCTTGGAAGATTTTGCTGAATAACAACACGGAGAGACCGGCGGTCCCAGATGAAGGCGTTCATCAACTGTAAGGCAAAGGAGTTTAAGGAGGGGACCCGGTTTATTGAGGTGGTCAAACTCATCCGGGAGGCAAAAAAAGATGAACCCATGATCCAGACCATTGTCAAAAAGACGGGTAAGGATAACATTGTCTTTGTCCTGAACGGCCGGGTCGTCAAGACCCACGAATACGAGTCGTTTGAGATAAAGGAGGGGGACGATATCAGATGGGTTCACCCATATTTTGGCGGCTAAAGGCCTGCGCAAACTCTAAGTCCCAGCCGAAATAAGTTTGGCGAGGTGGTTGACCGTTTTATTTATGTTTTGCAAACCCAAGTTTATTTCAAAAATAAATTGAAAAAAACTGAGTATAGGGCTTGACTTCTACGCGTTCAAAAAGTAAAAGATAAACCTTTATTTATAAATAAGGGATAATCATAAAGGTTTTAATTGTCTCTTATGAAAATAGGTAGTTTTAGTTAAATATTTTTAAAAAAGGCGCAATCCGGGAGGGTTAATAGTAATTATGCCTACAGAGAGCAGTGTAAAACAGGGGATATTCGGAAGGACCATACAAAACCCATTTTTTCCCATGTGTTTCTTGACAATAGTCCTGGTCATTATGCCCTTTGTCAATCCTTCAATATACCTTTCAATGGATATCCTTATCTTTGCCATTCTTGCCATGGGCTTCAATTTTATCTTTGGTCACATGGGGCTTATATCCTTTGGCCATGCAACGTTCTTCGGGTTTGGGGCGTATACAACAGGGTTGATTCTTCTTAATTGGTATGAAGGTCTGAGCGCCTTGCTTTTTGGTGTAGTCGCTGCCACGATTGTCGCGACTCTAATTGGCTACATTTGCCTTAGGAAATTCACCCGGGGTTCAAATCCCGCATATCTTGCATTGACGACCCTCGCCTTTGGTCAGATGTTCTATTTTCTTGTTTGGTCCCCTCTCAGAAAGCTCACCGGTGGATCGGACGGGCTTTTGGCCGTTCCAACGCCCCCGCTGGAGATCCCCGGCCTTTTCTCCATTTCTCTGGATCCACCGCTCACCCTTTATTTTTTCATCATGGTAGTTTTTATCATTTGTGCCTTTCTCATAAAAAGGATCATCCATTCGCCGTTTGGCAGGGTGATCCACGGCATTCGGGAAAACGAACTGCGGGTGTCCTTTCTGGGCTACAATCCATTCAAATTCAAGTTGATATCCTTTGCCTTGTCGGGGTTATTTGGGGGCGTGGCAGGCTCCCTCCTTACGATTCGCATGAACTACGTGGGCCTTGATACGTTTCACTGGCTCCTGAGCGGAGAGATCATCCTTATGTGTTTGATCGGCGGGATGAGGACCTTATGGGGTCCCCTCGTGGGGGTAATGAGCTTTCTGAGCTGTAAGGATGCGATTGCTGCGTATACCCAGGAGCGGATGGGATTTATTGCAGCGATCGTTATCGCTTTGGTGCTATTTCTGCCAAAGGGAGTCTGGGATAAAGTTGCAACAAGCGCTCAGCGGATTTCCAAGTGATGAGGAGATAAAGATGACAGACTTTTTGCTTTTATT
>JAUVRS010000044.1 GCA_030597505.1 Desulfobacteraceae bacterium | reverse complement strand
TCCCTCTGCAAACACGCTGAAAGGGATGTCTCTGATTACAAGAGGGCTGCACAGCAGCAAAAAATAACCGAGATATGTTTCTCGGACCACGGCCCCAACCCCGACGGCTATGATCCACGCAACCGGATGGAGATGGGCCAATTCCCATCCTATAGACAGATGGTAACGAACATTCAGGACAACACCCCGCCCGTGGTCCTTTTTGGCATTGAAACGGATTACTACGAAGGCTGTGAGAGATTTCTTGGGGAATGGCTTCCCCGGCAGGGATTCGACTTTGTCCTCGGCTCAATCCACTATATCGAAGGCTGGGGTTTTGATAATCCCTCAGAGCGGCATGTGTGGGATTCTGTCGACGTGACGGAAACCTGGCGGAAATATTTTGAGCTTGTGGGGAGATTGGCGGATTCCGGGCTCTTTGATGCGGTCGGCCATCTGGACCTGCCAAAAAAATTCGGCCACCGTCCCCCGGACAAGGCCACAAGAGAGATAGTGCAACCCGCCCTTGATCGCATCGCAGAGGCAGGTATGGGGATTGAGGTAAACACATCCGGGCTGAGAAAACCGGTGGGTGAGATATATCCATCGCCGCTTATTGTTTCCCTGGCGCGTGAAAGGGAGATCCCCATATGTTTTGGTTCGGATTCACACACCCCTGGAGACATAGGCGCCGCATTTGACCTGGCCCTCAGATTGGCCTCTGAGGCAGGCTATAAGAGCCACTTCAGGATGCGGCAGCGATCCATGGAGCTGACACCTCTTCCCACGCTGAAAGAGCAGGAAAAGAGCACCCCCTGATAGATCAAGCTGATAGATTAATCTGACAGATCAATCCACCAGTTCACGTCCCTAAAAGCCTTCCACCTTCAGTCTATCCATCTGAGTAGTTACAATAGTCCTTCTTAATGAGGCATCATCACCGATGAGCCGTCACACCCCTCATGACCCGCCAAAGCCAATCTGAACCTTTTCCCCTTCGACGATAACCGGCACTTCCCGAACGCCGTTGGAAACCGCGAGCATTTTCTGAAGTCCGTCCTTATCCTTCTTAACATCTATGTATACTGCCCCCTCGTTGGCCGACCTGGCCTTATCCGTGTACGGTCAACCCGCCTTTCCATAAATAATAATCTTATCTTTCATGTCTCATCCTCCCTCAAGCTGGTCGTTTACAGCAACAATTCCCGATTAAAATGCGAGCCGTTGATCCAATGGTTGGCATTTTCAAATTTCACTGACTGGCCGGATCTCAAAACCGCCGATCTTATCAAAGATCCTTGATATCAAATTGTTAGCCCAAGTAATATGGAAAGTCAATCTACTCCCTCGCCCTTGTGATCTTCAAGAAAAATGCAACGGACCTTTTTGGGTTGCTTCTGACGTGTTCTGTCTTTCACAGTATAAACCGGATCAGCGAGATATAGTGCTTGACAGGGTAAACGACACCACCTAAAAACAAATGAAACTGTTTGGGGTATAACGGACGTGAATGGGGGTTGCCAATTGGGCGGAGACAGACGTTATGAGATTCGAATAGCCGGTTTCGGTGGCCAGGGGGTCATCACCGTGGGAAAGATTTTGGGGACCGCTTTTTCCGTGTTTGAAGGAAAAAATTCCGTAAATACCCAGTCTTATGGGCCGGAATCCCGCGGAGGCGCCTGCAAATCTGAAGTGGTGGTTTCTGACGGGCAGATCAATTACCCCTATGTTAGAAAGGCAGATGTCCTGGTCGCTCTCTCTTGCCTCGCCTTTGAAACCTACATCCCCGATCTGAAAAAAGATGGTATCCTGCTCGTGGACTCCCGTTCGATTACCGACATCCCCGAGCAGGACCAATACAGGGTTTACAGGGTCCCCACGGCAGAGATAGCCAGCGAAACCGGTGGTGTCAAATATCAAAACATTGTGGCACTTGGTGCGCTATATTACCTCATAAGAGACCACTTGGAAGAATCTTCACTCAGGGAGGCCATAAAGGAAAACCTTCCGCCCGAAACAAGAGACGTCAACATGGCCGCTTTCACAAAAGGAATCCAGTATGTCAAGGATCACTATCAAGCGTTAGGCACCCGGGAAAAATCTCATGGGCAAGGAATCTGAAAAACACCTCTTGAGTCCGGGAGTCTATTATCTCCAGGGCAGTCAGGCATGCACCGAGGGGGCTATCACAGCGGGGTGCCGTGTGTATGCCGGCTATCCCATTACCCCTGCTTCTGAAGTCATGGAACATGCCGCCCTTCGCCTGCCCCAGGTGGGAGGCCGATTTATTCAGATGGAGGATGAAATCTCCTCTGCCAGCGTATTGCTCGGTGCATCCTGGGCCGGCGCCAAGGCAATGACGGCCACTTCAAGCCCTGGATTCTCACTAATGCAGGAAGTTATATCTTTTGCCATCATGACCGAGACACCGTTGGTGATCGTGGACGTACAGCGACCGGGGCCAGGCCAGGGTTATATTACGACAAGCCAGGAGGACGTCATGCAGGCAAGATGGGGGCACCATGGAGAGGGATCCATCATTGCCCTGTCACCCGCCTCTGTCCAGGAGATGTACGATTTTACCATTGAAGCCTTTAACCTTGCAGAGACGTGGCGGTCTCCGGTCCTGGTGATGGCAGAGGAAACCGTGGCCCATATGCGGGAACCCCTGACAATCCCGCCGCAAAACCAGATCGAGATACTAACCCGCAAAAAGCCCCAGGACCTCGGGATCCCGCCCCATAGTTTTTTGCCCTATGGACACGACATTGTCCCGCCCATGGCAAATTG
This sequence comes from Desulfobacteraceae bacterium, assembly GCA_030597505.1. Lineage (GTDB taxonomy): Bacteria > Desulfobacterota > DSM-4660 > Desulfatiglandales > Desulfatiglandaceae > JABMQV01. The sequence continues at coordinate 9,895 of JAUVRS010000044.1, read as the reverse complement.
GGGCGAGGGATATAACGTAAACCATGTGAGCCTGGTCCACCATGAAGACGGAAATGTCACAAAATACGACCGTAAAACTCACTTTGACTCCGTTTTGAGGATCAAACAGAAAATCGAAGGGAATGTAGACCATATTTCTCGCATAGAGACACGTTTTATGAAAGACTGCAGACACGTTGTTATCTGCTACGGGAGTGTCTCCAGAACAGCCGTTGAAGCCGTGATGGAGGCACGCCGGGAATGCGGGATCGATGTTGGTTTTTTGAGGCTGGTCACGCTCTGGCCTTTTCCCGAGACAAAACTGAGGGAGGTTGTGGACAATGTGGACACCGTCTTTGTGCCCGAGATAAATCTGGGGATGATGAAACACCCGATTACTGAAGCACTTAGAGACCGCTGCAAAAGGATTGTGTCCATACCGACCCTGGGATGTCTTCACTCGCCGGAAATGATCTTGTCCAAGATCTATGAGGTGGCCAAATGAAAAGACACCCGATGCTTAAGTACCTGAAGGAAAAAGGACCGGCAGGTCCCAGGATGCCTACGATCATGTGCCCCGGCTGTGGTGCCGGACAGGTGCTAAATTACACACTTCATGCCGTTGACGATATCCTCCGAGAAGACGGTATAAAAAAAGAGGAAGTTGTTTTTATCTCAGGGGTCGGGTGTTCCTCCAGGCTGACCAGCCATTACCTGGAATTTGATTCCGGGTGGACCATTCATGGAAGGGCCCTACCCATTGCCACTGGGGCCCTCCTTGCCAACCCTTCGCTAAAGATCATTGTTTTCACCGGTGATGGAGACGCCATGGCTATCGGTGGAAACCATTTTATCCATACCTGCAGACGGAATCTCAACGTGACGATCCTGTGTATAAACAACGGTCTTTACGGGATGACCGGCGGCCAGGTTGCCCCCACAACCCCCGCAGGGATCGCCACAACAACGACCCCTTACGGGAACATCGAAGAAGCATTTGATATCTGCAAAATGGCAGAGACCGCGGGCGCAAGCTACGTGGCGAGGTGGACAACCGCTCACCCGCGTCAAACCATAAAATCAATCAAACAGGGGGTTCGTAAGCGGGGATCCGCGGTCATAGAAATCTTGTCCCAGTGTCCGGTCCACAAAAAAGCATCTGCGGTGGATATGCTGAGAGAGCTAAAGGCGACGACCGTTTCAATAAAAAAAACAAGCTGCCAGCCAAAAGGGAAAACTCCCATCGGGGTGTTCTGCGACAAAAACAAACCGGAGTGGACTGAAAAATATCAAGAGATAATCACGCAACACAGCAGCCGGGAAAATAGATGAACAGACTTTACATAAACCAGGACTACTGCAAGGGTTGTCTTATATGTGTTGACGTCTGCCCCAAACATGCCATAGGAGCTTCAGACAGATTAAATTCCAAGGGTTATATCCTGCCGGATGAGATAGATATGAGCGAGTGTTCAGGCTGCATGTTATGCGAGATGGTTTGCCCTGATTTTGCCATTGCAGTTGAAACAGACGAGGAGGCATATAGACATGGCGGAGAAACCTGAACAAAAATCGCCTTTTTCGGAACTTCACCACATCTCAATCGTTGTGAGAGATATTAAAAAGGCCGTCGGGTTTTACGAATCCATGGGTATCGGCCCATTTGTAAGCTACCCTCCCATGAAGGAATACGTCAGGCTCGACGTCCCTGATGAGGAGGGTTTTTATGATTTGGTCATCAAGTGTGCCAGGCTCGGCAACATGGAACTTCAACTTATCCAGCCCGGGAAAGGTGAGAGTCTCTACAAAGAGTTTTTGGAGAAAAAAGGGGAAGGTGTTTATCACCTGGGTTTTGTGGTGAAGGACATCGACAAAGAAGAAGTCTGTGTAAAAGAAATGGGTATTCCGGTCATCAGCAGCGGCAGGCGGGAAAACGGAAGCGGTTTTGCTTATCTGGATACCGTTCAAAAAGGAGGGGTAACCCTGTTGATCAGGCAGAGCCCCCCTAAATAAATAGCATTTATACAATGGCCATTTTGTTGCCCCTGGAAAACAGATTCAGGAAAACATCCCTGCGACACGGCTTTTTTTGAAATTCTCTATTTCAGATTGCTCCGGACGTCTTTAGCCCTTCTATTTCCTCCCGGGAATACCCCAGGAGTCCCCCGTAAATGGCGTGATTCGCCGAACCCAGGGGAAGACCCGGGAATCGAATCCTGCCCGGGGAACTGAGCAATCCGAATGGGACGTTTGGTATCTTCAGAAGGACTCCCGTGGCCGGGTCTTCAATCTCAATCACAGACCCACGTTCCAGAAAATGGGGGTTTTCCCCAATTTCTTTCATGTTGGCAATGGGCCCGACGGTAATACCCAACCGCTCACAGGTGGTGATCACTTCCTCGGAACTACGGCTGCCTATCCACTCTGAAATAACCTTGTTGATAATCTTCCGGTTTCCGTCCTTGATACGCTCCGTGTTGGTTTTAAAACGGGGATCCTCTTTCATCTCAGGATGACCGACGCATTCCATTAGACGTTCAAACGGCCTTTGGGCCGCTCCCGACAGGGTAACCCATTTGCCGTCCTTGGTCCTGTAATTGTTTCTCGGGACCACATAGCTCAACTCATTCCCCTTTGGCCCGGGGGCCTCGCCGGTCAAGAACCAGCTCAGGAAATCAGGACCCAACATCCCAAACAGGGGTTCGTAGAGAGACATGTCTATGACCTGCCCCCCCTTTTTTCCCCTTTCCTGACCACGAAGGCATATCACAATGGCAAAGGCGAGATGAGCGCCGGTTATAAAATCCGCCAGGGCCATTGGGGCATTGGTTGGCGGGCCATCAGGCTGCGCATTGAGATAGGTAAACCCGCTAAACCCTTCTGCAAGGGTCCCAAACCCGGGGCGTTTTGAAAAAGGCCCGGTCTGACCATAACCCGACACCGTGGCGATAACCAGACCGGGGTTTTTTTCGATCAGTTCATCTTTTCCTATCCCAAGTTTTTCCATGGCCCCGGGTCTCATGTTCTCTATAAAGACATCGGTCTTTTGTATCAAGTCAGCGAATATACGTCGTCCTTCCGGGGTTTTCAAATTTAACGTGACCGGGAACTTGTTACGCCCAACCACAGACCAAAAAGGAGCGATTCCCTGTTCTTCTATCACTCCCCAGCCTCGGATCGCATCCGGGTTTGACGGGTTTTCCACCTTGATGATATCCGCTCCATAATCACCCAGAAGCGTTGCCGCAAAGGGAGCAGCCATGACCGTTGCCATATCAATAACCCTGAGCCCTTCCAGAGGAAGATGGGCAAATTTATCTTTGGCCCGCTGGTCAGCAATGAATTCGTGAAGTTCCCCTTTTTTTGTCATTTCTCACCTTTCACATATACAGAAAATCACTAAGAAAAGTTCTTCATCATTATCTCGCCAAGTTCTTTTGACCGAATTGTTGCGGCCTCTACAGCATTGATCAGGGTTGTCCTGAGTCCGCCGCTTTCAAGGGTATGGAGACCGGCAATAGCTGTTCCACCGGGCGAAGTCACACTGTCTTTTAATTTCCCAGGGTGTTCTTCGGTCTCCAGAAGAAGTTTGGCAGCCCCAAGGACCGTGTGCGCAGAAAGAAAAAGGGCGTCTTCTCTTGAAAGCCCCATTTTTACTCCGGCATCAGACAGGGCATCGATGATCAGAAAAATATAGGCGGGCCCGCTCCCGCTCAAACCTGTAACCGCATCCAGAAGGCCCTCTTCAACAACAACGCTTTTCCCGACAGAATTGAGTATAGCTTGGGCCAGGGCAAGATCCTCGGGAAGGGCATTTTTTCCGGCCGCGATAGCCGATGCACCTTCCATAACCAAGGCCGGCACATTGGGCATGACTCGAATAACCCGCAGTTCTTTTCCGAGACACGATTCCATAGCCGCAAGGGGAACGCCGGCGGCAATGGAAATGATGGTTCTGGACATGTCCAGACATGCCTCGGTTCCCCGCAGTACCGGCGCCATAATCTGGGGTTTGACCGCAAAGATGATGATTTCAGATTCTTTGGCCACCTGGACGTTGCTGTCCCGTGTACCAACTCCAAATTCTTCTTTAATGGATGCGAGTTTCTTCTCCCTGACATCCGAACAAACGATATCTTGGGGAACCGATGATCCTGAATTGATGAGCCCGCCAACAAGGGCTCTCCCCATATTCCCTGTCCCGATTACGCCAATTGTTCTGCCTTTTAACATAACTCCGATCTCCCTTCCATTATCCTTTTTTTCCGGCTCCCCCTTACCAACAAAAAATCAAACGCCCCTCACACTCGTGCATCACAAAACCGACAGGATTTCGATCTCCTTTTCAATCCGGGGAAGAGCTTCCGGTGACGATGACATCCCAACATTGATCCTGAGCCGGTTCTGGTTCAAAAATTGATATCGGTTCGGTCTTCCGGTTACCACACGAATCAACCCTTCCGTATCCTTACCCCCGTTTTCCGCAAAGGTCAACGTAATCCCCTTGGTTCCCGCATCCAACCTGGTGGCCCCCATGCCTTTCAGACGAAGCCGGATACCCATCAGACCCAGCAAATTCTGCACCTCCTGGGGTGGAGGGCCAAAACGGTCTTGGATTTCTTCCGCCATTTCTTCCAGCTCCGACTTTTCAAGGAGGCTGGAAAGTCTTCGGTACAAATTCAGTCTGACATCCGTGTCGAGCACATAATCCCCTGGTAAAAAAGCGGGGAGGTCCATATTGATTTCCGGATTGATATCTTCGTGCCACTCCTCACCCTTGAGTTCAGCCACCGCCCTCTCTATTAGTTTGAGATAGAGTTCATAACCCACCGTTGAAATGTGCCCCGCCTGGGCAAACCCGAGGATGTTTCCCCCGCCCCTTATCTTGAGATCATGCATTGCAAGGTGAAGACCGGCGCCCAAATGTGTAAAGTCCATCAGCGCCTTTAGTCTTTTTTCCGCATCTCTTGTAAGAACCGATTCTTTGCCTATCAACAGATATGCATAGGCCTTTTCTTTGCTTCTGCCGACCCTGCCCCGCAGCTGATAGATCTGGGCCAGTCCAAAACGATCCGCATTGTTTATGATGATGGTGTTGGCAGAAGGGATATCCAGTCCTGACTCAATAATTGCGGTACAGACCAGCACATCCACCTCCTTTTGGAGAAACCGCATCATGGTATCCTCCAACTCTCTTGCCTTCATCTGCCCATGGGCCGTGGCAAGACGTGCCTGGGGGACCAGCTGTCTTAACCCCTCCGCCACATGGTCGATGGTTCGTACCCTGTTGTGGACAAAAAAGACCTGACCGTTTCTTTCCAATTCAGACTCTATGGCACGGGTGATCAGCGATTCATCATAGGGGGAAAGATATGTTTCGATTGCCAGTCTGTCCTCAGGGGGCGTTTCAATAATACTCAAATCCCGAACACCCATCATTGACATGTGAAAGGTCCTTGGGATAGGGGTGGCGGTTATAGCCAGCACATCCACCAGGGAGCGATATCTCTTTATTTTTTCCTTTTGTCTGACGCCAAACCGCTGCTCTTCGTCAATTATCAGAAGCCCCAGATTCCCAAATTTGACATCATTTTGAATCATCCGGTGCGTACCGATTAAGATGTCGATCATCCCCGATCTCAGTCGCCCGATCACCTCGGCTTGTTCCGCCTTTGTCTTAAACCGGCTGAGTACGTCCACACGGACTGAGTAGGGGGCCAGTCTCTTTTTAAAGGTTTCATAATGCTGCTCCGCCAAGACCGTTGTGGGGACCAGAAATGCAACCTCTTTCCCGTCTGATACGGCCTTGAATGCGGCCCGCAAGGCAACCTCTGTCTTTCCAAAGCCTACGTCCCCGCATATGAGGCGATCCATGGGTTGCTCTGAGGCCATATCTTCCAAAACATCTTCAACCGCCTTGATTTGATCATCGGTCTCCTCGTGTTCAAAGGTGGCCTCGAATTCTTTATAGTAATTGTCCGGGGCTGAAAACGCATACCCTTTCCTGTACTGCCTCAGGGCATATAGCTCCACCAGCTGTTTTGCGATCCTCTTGACCGACTTGCGGGCCTTTTCTTTGGCCATGTTCCATGAGTGCCCCCCAAGCTGATCCAGTTTTGGGTTTCTTTCGTCGGCGCCCGCATATTTCTGGAGGATGCTGATACGGTCGGCCGGGATATAAAGCCTGTCATTTTTGGCATACTCGATAAGAACAAAATCGTTGGTCTTGTTGGCAATTTCCATCTTCAAAAGTGCCTTGTACCGACCGATACCGTGTTCCTCGTGGACAACAAAGTCTTCCGCCTTTAGCTGGCTAAAGCTGGACCAGGTAAGCGCATGTTCTCTTGGTTTTCTCCTGGACTTGGCGCGCGCACGTTTTGGGCCAAAAACCTCGTCCTCACTGACCACGTAAAGCCCCAGATCAGGCCAGACAAATCCCTTTGAAAGACGCCCCAGACAGATGCTCAAGCCGGGTCCCTTTGGGATATCATTCCAGCATTTGGCCACCTGTTCCACACGGACCTCGTAGTTCTCAAGGATCTCGGTTAAACGATTGGCCTGTTGTTCGGTTCTGATGACCACAACAACCCGTGCACGGGAATCAACCCACTGGGAAATCTTTTCCGCAAGGGGCCCCATGGAGACCCTTCCCTTTCCTTCGAGCCTTATCCCCAGTTCATCATCAATCTGAAACGGTCCCCTGTGGTGAATTATCTTTCTGGTGTCCGAGTCCTTATCCAGGTCCAGTTCATTAAACTCAATCCGCTGATAGTTTTTGAGCTTTTCGCTTGTCTCCTCAAAGGAAACAACAAGCCCTTCCGTGTCAGGAAATGGCATCCCCTTTTGTGCGGCTTCCTTGAGAAATTTCTCCACATCATCGTCAAACCTTTGGCTGATCTTTCGGGACATGGGTTCCATACGATGCGGATCAAACAGGGTCACAAGGCCTTTGTCGGGAAGGTATCCAAAAAGCGTGTCCAGCTCTGGATAAAAATGATTGAGCCAGGCCTCCTGCCCTGGAAAACCCGTTCCTTCTTCAGATTGGCCCGGAAGTCTCCCCATGGACCTGGCCCTCTCGATATTTTCTTTGTCCATAATGATTTCTGTGGCAGGGAGAAGGATCATTTCATTCAATCGGTCCCGGGATCGCTGGCTGAGCGGATCAAACTGACGTATTGACTCAAGTCGATCACCCCAGAACTCCAGCCGAATTGGCAACGGATAGAGTGTTGAAAACACATCGATCACGCCGCCTCTGACTGAAAAATCTCCTACCTCTTCCACCAGGGAAGATCGTGTATATCCGGCGGCCTGAAGTTTCTTCAGAAGGGAGTCCCTCTCCACCTCCTCACCCACTTCCAGATACTCAAGAGAACGAACAAGGGCGTTTTTTGGCGAGATCCTGAAAAACAAGGCCTCAAGAGATGTGACAATGACCGGGTTCTTGTAGGATATGAGGGCGTAAAGGGCCTGGAGACGTTTTGTTACCACGTCTCTGTGAGGGCTCAGTCCTGTTAGAGGAGACATGTTGTAAGGGGGAAACTCGAAAAGCCGGCGTTGATCATCTCCCGGTGCCTCTTCTTTGTCGGGCATAAAGAACCGGAGTTCTTGAGAGAGTTGTTCAGCCGATTTTTTCTCAGGCAGAATGTCCAATAAAGGCTTTTCCAGGTCTCCCAGGTATTGGGCAAAGAAAAACGACCGGGCCGAACCCGAAAGACCTGTAACGCTCAGGGCGCTGACATCCTCCTTGACCCAGGTTTTTATTAAAGTGAGGTTTTTGTTATCGATCTGCATAGATCCTGCCCTGTTTCATCTTACCCATGGTTCCGGGATTGATAAGGTCATGCGGTCGGTATCAAGCTCTGCCGTCAGACCGACTGGCAGGGTCATATTTTTTGAACCATGCCCAATGGGGAACCCCGTTACAACGGGATAATGGACGTGGGAAAACATATCCATCAGCAGTTCATCTATGGCTGGATTTTGTCCGCACTTTTCAAACTGGCCTGCTATCAGCCCGGAGAGCCTGTCCAGTTGTCCGGAGAGCCTCAGATGGGTCAGCATTCGGTCCAACCTGTAGGGAGCCTCCCCGGTTTCTTCCAGAAAAAGGATGCACCCCTCAAGAGAAGGCATATAGGGGGTGCCAACCAAGTGGCAAACAAGGCTCATATTCCCCCCCATCAAAGGTCCTGAGGCCTTTCCCGGGATAAGAGCGGCGGTCCCCTTCAAGCTCATCTGCTGGGGCACGCCGGTGGAGAGGGACTCAAGCAAGCCATCCCAATTGGTTTTTTTCTTGACCCCCAGTTCACGCACCAGGGGACCATGAAAGGTTATAAGACCCGTCCTGACATGAAACGCCGCCAAAAGGGCTGTGATGTCACTATAACCCAAGAAAATTTTAGGGTTTTCCTTTATCAATTTATAATGGATTTTATCAAGAAGCCTGAGGCACCCGTACCCCCCTCTGGTACAAAATATGGCCTTTATCTCAGGGGCCCGGAACATGGCGTGAAGGTCTTTGAGACGAACCTCATCATCCCCAGCCAGATACTTGTGTCTCTCATAAACATGGGGTGCCACCTGAACCCCATACCCGTAAGATTCAAGTATTTCAATAGGGGTCTCAAGCTCTACCCTCTCCACCGGACCGGCGGGTGATATAATTCCGATCTGATCCCCTGGACCCAGTCGAGGGGGTTTTATTGGGAGGAGACCTGATCCCGGTCTCCCGGTACTGGATGCTGGCATGAGATAATCCTGTGAACGTTAGGGTCTACTCTCTCCCGGCCACCAGTTTATCCACCACATCCGGTTCCGCCAGGGTAGATGTGTCTCCGAACCCGTCCACCTGTCCTTCTGCAATCTTTCTCAGGATTCTTCGCATGATCTTTCCGCTGCGGGTCTTGGGGAGGGCCTCTGCAAAATGGAGTTTGTCCGGGGCCGCAAAGGGGCCGATCTCCCCTCTCACGTGCCGGATGAGTTCCTTTCTGAGTGTTTCTGTGGGCTCAATACCATCTTTCAAGGTCACAAAGGCATAGATCCCTTGTCCCTTGATATCATGGGGGAAACCGACCACTGCTGACTCAGCCACCGCATTGTGGGCCACAAGGGCGCTCTCCACTTCTGCCGTTCCCATCCTGTGCCCCGATACATTGATCACATCGTCAACCCTCCCCATAAGCCAGAAATAACCATCCTCATCCTGTCTGGCCCCGTCGCCCGTAAAATAAAGACCCGGATAATTGTTGAAATATGTCTTTTTGAACCGGTCCGGGTCTCCATAAACCGTACGCATAAAACCGGGCCATGGTTTCCGGATACACAGGTATCCTCCCTCATTCTCTCTTGCTTCAGAACCGTCCTCTCGGACTATCACAGGGTCCACTCCAAAAAATGGGAGCGCAGCCGATCCCGGCTTCATGGCCATTGCCCCCGGAAGAGAGGTGATCATAAACCCGCCGGTTTCCGTTTGCCACCATGTGTCCACAACAGGACATCGTTCCTTCCCGATCACCTTGTAATACCAGATCCAGGCCTCCGGGTTTATGGGTTCTCCCACGGTCCCCAGGAGTCTTAAGCTGCTCAGGTCTCTGCGGTTCGGCCATTCATCCCCGTGTCTCATGATGGCTCGAATAGCGGTGGGTGCCGTGTAAAAAATATTGACCCGATATTTTTCCACCACCTCCCAGAAGCGATCGGGCTCCGGGTAATTTGGGACCCCCTCAAACATAAGGGACGTGGCCCCCAGGGCCATGGGACCATACACAATATAGCTGTGGCCTGTGACCCACCCGATGTCTGCGGTGCACCACCACACATCCTCATCCCTGTAATCAAAGGCATATTTCATGGTCAGAAGAGTGTAAAGAAGGTATCCGGCAGTCGTGTGAAGCACCCCTTTTGGTTTCCCGGTGCT
>JAUVRS010000043.1 GCA_030597505.1 Desulfobacteraceae bacterium | reverse complement strand
TCAAGTCTTGCTTGGCAATCAAGATCCGGAACCCTCAATGTTGGACACATGGAATAAAATATCAGGATCTAGTGACAAGCAATTAACATTCCTCCAAATAATTATCAATTATTTCCCGTAAAATTTACACCCGGCGGCACAGAAGAGATGGTATGAAATGGGTTCAGGGGTAACCGGTTTTGTGTCGGGTCGAGGTGTCGGAGGTTCGCTTTTTTGGACAAGACCTTCTGAAATAGTCTCTCAGGATCTTTGCATGATCAAATGCCAGTTGTTCCGGGATGGAATTGCGGAAAAAAACACCCACATCTTTGGCATCGTCACCGGCCTTGGGTTTTCCTGTGGCCCTTGCTACAAAGACCACGGAGATGGTGTGTTGTCTGGGGTCCCTCTTTGGATCAGAATAAGCACCCAACTGATACAAAAGGTCTATTTTTAGCGAAGTTTCCTCTTCCGCCTCCCTGAGGGCAGCGGATTCAAGGCTTTCGCCATAATCCACAAATCCCCCGGGGAGGGCCCATCCTGTGGGGGGATTTTTTCTCTTTATGAGAAGGATGCCCGTGCCTTTCTCCAAGATCGGGTCCTGTGTGGGGAAGGTGTTTGTTTCGATAATGATATCAACCGTAGGAACCGGGTTCCGATATTTTTCCACGATCTTACCGCAGTTGGGACAAGAGACATGATGTTTCATAGGTCTTGTTTCTCTTCATAATCTGATTTTTTAGAAAAAAGCGTTCTCTTAAGGGCCGTGAGATCAAGCAGATCCATTTGGACATCCGGATAAAAGCATCATTGTTCCGGAAAGCTGAGTTGTTTGGGGGACCGGAAGTTCTAAATCTCCATATTTTCATCTCTTGCCAGGTAAGGCACGGATTCGGGGTCAAATTTCAATTTTCTAAAAAGTTTTTTTTCTACCTCCTTACAGAGATCAAAGTTCATTTTGATTGCATGGACGATTTTTTTTTGGTTGTTGCCGTAACGGGCGAGGATATATGAAAGACGTTCTTTTAAAGGAACAATTTTATCGTGGTTCACGCGTTTGTCTGCATAGTAAACGATTTCCGTCTCCGAACAGCTCTCATCGAGGTTATAGTTCTTCAGTCTCACATGCTGTCCCACAATATCCGCAATTTCATCAAGGCTATTTTGAATACAAATCTTTTTACCAATTTCAGCGTGGTCCTTATTGGAATTGAGACAAGACGTCTTTCCAATGTCATGGAGGAGGGCTGCCGCCATTGTCTTTTTTACGGAAATGGTTACTCCGGCATCCAGAAGCCCGGTTGCAATCAAATGAGCCACTCTCGCGACCAACACGGAATGGGCCTTGATATTTTCAAGCATCTGATACTGATCCATTAGCCGAAAGCAGATGTCCATGGAAGGAATCATATTATGAAAGGTCCGTAGTGAGTTTACACCGAGGAGATCGAAATAGAGGTATCAGGTTCCCAATTGATATTCAAGCGAAAAGTAAACGGCAAGGCGATCAAAACCGAGGGGTAGGTGGTGTTGACAAAGAATCAGGTTTCCGCTAGGTTTTCCAGAAAACCATAGGGAAAAAGAGACAACCATATACCGGATCCAGACCAAGGAGTTTAGCCATTCCTGATTTTTCTCAAAAAAGCGAACAGATCACAACCTTCCATATTCTTAACGAGGATCGAAGGCACCTGAAATCTCAACTCAGGCTCCACTCAAAATGGAAGAAGACTGTCTTGATTATTCCACTGCTAGCCAGTGAATACACCGATCCTTCCAACCTTCCGGTGTTTGAGAACATCCTTAAGCAGCTGAAAGATGTGACATATCTATCCCAGATTATCTTTGGCCTGGACCGTGCCAAAGAGAAAGATGCGCAAGGACTGACGGAGCTTGTGAGATCATATGGGATAAAAAACTATCTGATCCAGTGGAATGAAGGCCCTGGATTTAGTGGAATTTACAGACAGCTGAATGAGGCAGGATTCGATATAGACGAACCAGGAAAAGGCAAGAACATTTTTCTCAGTTTCGGAATTGCAATTGCATTGGGAGCTGAATCAATAGGCCTGCTCGATGCTGATATAAGAACCTTTAAACGGTTGCAACTGGACAGGCTATTCTATCCCGTGGTCGCCCTGAACTACGATTTCTCAAAGGCCTACTACGCCAGGATCCAAGGAAACGAGATTTACGGGCGGGTAAAACGACTTCTCCTGGACCCCCTTCTGCTTGCCCTAAAGCGGAAGTTTACGGAAAGCAAAGAGGAAAAGATGCTGGGTATGATAGAGTTCCTGCTGAACTTTAACTATCAGCTTTCCGGGGAAGTTGCTTTTAATGTGGATCTTTTGAAAAGAATGCGTTTTGCAACAAACTGGGGAATTGAAATCTTTACTCTCATTGAGGTCTATCGAAAAGCTTCTTCGGCCGCGCAGGTCATGTTTTCCAAAAAACCCTTTGATCACAAACATCAGGAGGTGTCGCAAGAGGATCAGACGAAAGGTCTAAACCGGATGGTGATCGATATCGTAACCACATTGATGCACGCCCTCATCATAGAGGAGGGTCTTGAGATTTCCGACACTTTTTTTCGAGGCCTTGCTGTTACATATCAGGCCCTGGGAGAGGAACAGATAAAAAAATATTCGGATGACGCCAGCTTTAGTAATCTTAACTATGAACGGGATCGGGAAGAATATTTGGTCAAGGATGTCTTTCGTAATTCAATTTTGCAGGCCGGAGAGACCCTCACGGAAACCTACAGGATCACGGAGCGGTTTTTGAGACTTGTAAATTCCCATTCTGATTTCAAACCTTTTCTTGAAAATGGACTTGCTGAGGTCATCTTGAATGTTGAGCGAAAGACGGAAGAGAAAGTGTTTGAGATGCCGCAGACCGTGTCTTGGGAGCGGGTATCCAACAAATTGCCTCGTATTTATTATGATTTGATCGAGGTTGTGGAAGAAGAAAAGAGACGGTTTTGAAGATCGTACGGCAGGTTATCCTCAAAAATTTTTCTGAGAAGCCATAGGAAACGGATTTTATGGGAGTAAGTCCCATCTCCGAAGGGTCAGACCCTCCATTTTTTATTATTTTTACAGACCTGGATGGTACCCTTTTGGATCATACCACATATGGGTGGAAAGAGGCTGTGCCCGCCCTTGATATATGCAGGAGAGGTGGGGTGCCCGTTGTTTTTGCCTCCAGCAAGACCCGGGCGGAAATGGACGTGCTTCGCCGTCGAATGTCGCTGTCAGATCCCTTTATCTCTGAAAACGGTGGGGGCGTTTTTTTCCCCAGGGAGACTTTTAGTGCCCCCCCCCCGACGGCCATTGAGGCCCCTGCGCAGGAATGCCAAAAGGCTCAGCGGGATCACGGCCTTTGGCAATGGACCATGGGCCTGTCTTACTCTGATTTGATAAAAAGATTTCATGAAATACGGGAAGAGCTGGGGTGGCCCATGAGAGGCTTTTCAGACATGAGTATAAAAGAAATTTCTGCTTTGACAGGCCTTGATAAAATGAGTGCTCGTCTTGCTGCGATGCGAGAGTTTGATGAACCCTTTATCATATTGGATCAACAGGAGCCGGATAAAGAGACCCTTTCAGAGGCCGCGGCCAGAAAAGGACTTAGAGTGACTTCAGGAGGGCGGTTTTATCATCTCCATGGCAAAAATGACAAGGGGGAGGCCATGGAAAAGCTTCTCACGTGGTACAGACGGAGGCACAGGGTGACTGTCTCGGTTGCGCTGGGGGATAGCCCAAACGATTTCCCGATGCTGGAACGTGCGGATTTTCCCGTGCTTGTGCGGTCAAGACAGAGGTTCCCAGGGTTGAAAAAGAAAATCTCACGATTAGTGGTTACCGTGGATGCGGGTCCGAAGGGGTGGAACGCAGCCGTGTTGGGGATTTTGAACAAAATAGATCAGAGAAGGGCCAATGACTGACATATTTAAACCCGAGGTCAATTCAGATAAGATAAAAGAGGCGGAGATCGTGGTATGCATCCCCTCATATAAAGAGGCGGATTCAATCGGCTATCCCTTGGTGCAGGCGGATAAGGGGCTGATTAAATACTTCAAAAATAGGAGCGCCGTTATAATCAATTGCGATAACAATTCTCCCGATAAAACCAGGGAGGCCTTTCTTAACACCCCAACCGAAACCCCCAAGATCTATCTTTCCACACCCCCTGGTGTGAACGGGACGGGAAACAATTTCAAGAACCTGTTTCAGACGGTGGTTGATCTCAGGGCAAGGGCTGTAGTGGTCGTGGATGCGGACCTGCAGAGCATAACACCCGAATGGATAAAGCATCTGGGTGAACCGCTTTTTAGCGGATTTTCGTATGTGGCCCCCCTTTATGTGAGAGACAAATATGATGGCACCATAACAAAAGGGATCGCATATCCTTTGACAAGGGCCCTATATGGCCGGAGGGTCCGACAACCCATTGGCGGGGATTTTGGGTTCAGCGGAAAATTGGGAAAGATCTATCTGGAAGGACAAGGTTGGGATACAGCAGTTGCCAATTTTGGGATCGATATCTGGATGACCACTCTGGCCATCAGCCAGCGGGTGAAGATCTGTCAATCCTTTATGGGGAGGCCAAAGATCCATAGGGCCAAAGATCCCGGATCAAGTTTGGGGCCCATGTTCAGACAGGTGGTGGGCACAATTTCTTCACTGATGACCCATTTTGAGACATTTTGGGCAAAGGTAAAATACAGTCAGCCAACGGCGATATATGGCTTTGGCCTTGGGGAGGTGGAGATGCCCCCCAGGGTAGAGGTTGACGAGGAGAATTTGCTCCATCAGTTCAGGGGAGGATTTGACCAGTTTGGTGACATCTGGCAGGGCCTTTTGGCCGAGGATGTTTACAAAAAACTCTTGGAAATAAAGGATCTGAAGGAGCGGGAATTTAATTTTCCAACGGATTTGTGGGCCCGGGTTCTTTTTGACATGGCCGTTGGCTACAAGGAGGAGACTGTGGATAGAGATGGGATGATGAATTCTTTGATTCCTCTTTATTTTGGAAGAACCCTCTCATTTGTAAAGAGGACCAAAAGGATGTCCATCAAACAGGCGGAAGATGCGATCGAAGATGATTGTATTACCTTTGAAACCGCAAAACCATATCTCCTTCAACGATGGAAAAGAAAAATTACATGACTCATCCCACCAGGATCAGCCTGACATCCATCACATTGGTGTTTGTGGGGCCCGTTATCAGAAGGTCGGTTGTCTTTTCAAGAAAATGATATGAATCATTATCCTTTAGATAATCGGATGCCTCAGCACCTGTCTCTTTTCCTCTTTTTATTGTAAAAGCATCTACGATGCCCCCCGCTGCATCGGTAGGGCCGTCGTTTCCATCGGTTCCCCCGCACAAAATAACCACACGTGGGGGAACCTTTGCGAGATCCAGGGCAGCGGCCAAACAAAATTCCTGATTTCTTCCTCCTAAACCGTTACCATGTATCGTGACGGTGGTCTCGCCCCCGGAAATTATGCAGGCAGGTGGAGGGATGGGTCTCCCTGTCTTTAGGATTTCTCTGGCAATGGCGCTGTGAACCCGGGCCACCTCCTTGGTTTCTCCCTCCACCATTGAGGAGAGGATTAGGGTTTGATACCCTAGCTCTCGGGCCTTTTTCTCTGCGGCTTCCAGGGCCAGTATGTTGTTTCCGATAATATAGTTATAAACCCGATCAAATATCTCATCCCCTGTCTTGGGTGTTTCGGGGATGGCCCCGTCTATCCCTGCCTCAAGGCGTTCTTGGATCACCGGGGGGACCCCATCAAGATCATACTTCCTCAGAATTTGAAACACGTTTTCAAACGTGGAACTGTCGGGCGTGAAGGGCCCCGAGGCAATCACATCGACATTGTCGCCCACCACATCTGAGAGCATCAGATTTATTGTTGTTGCTGGGAAGGCCGCCCGTGCCATCTGCCCGCCTTTGGAAGCGGAGATGTGTTTTCTCACAGTGTTTATTTCGTCAATACTGGCACCGCACTCAAGCAGTTTCCGGGTCAAATCCTGTTTTTCTGAAAGCGAAATATTTTCAGCAGGCTGTGGCAGAAGGGCGGAACCTCCTCCTGATATGAGGGAAAAAACAAGATCCCGTTCGCCGGCATCTTTTAAAAAATCAATGATTTTTTTTGTTCCATCCACGCCATTTTGATCCGGCAGCGGGTGACCGGCCTCGGTGATTTCCGTAATATCAAGCGGTTCAGTAAAACCGTATTTTACGTTTATCATACCCCTGCGGATTTTGTTTCCCAGAAGCTCTTCCATGGCCCTCGCCATGGGCGCCGTGGCCTTTCCTCCCCCCACCAGAGAAATGCTGTCATAATTTTTTAGATCAAAATGGTCGGCGGACTCGTCATTTGCCCCCAGAGAGAGGCTGTCCCCCGCTATTTGCACAAATCTTGTTACCGCCTTGTAAGGATCAACGGCCTCTACTGACTTCCGGAATATCTCCTCTGCTTCTGACCGCATTTTTTCCAGGGATCTTTTATCCATTGACTTTCCCTCCCGATATAAAGAGGTGGTTCGGTGATTATTCTGATTCTTGATAACTACCCTATACTTTCCGGTGCCCAAATGGTCAAGTCCAAATGGTTCGGGCTGCATACAGGAGAAAGG
This sequence comes from Desulfobacteraceae bacterium, assembly GCA_030597505.1. Taxonomy (GTDB): domain Bacteria; phylum Desulfobacterota; class DSM-4660; order Desulfatiglandales; family Desulfatiglandaceae; genus JABMQV01. Next base: position 6,207 of record JAUVRS010000043.1, on the reverse strand, counting down.
TTAAAAGGCGGATATCAATGGCCAAGTTTGGATTGACATCTCTCAAAACCTGTTTTAATGAATATATAAAAAAAAGGCATAAAGTTCATTTGTAAAGCCCTGTGAGATTGCTCTACCATTTGAAAACAGTGTCTTTTACCGGATAATTAACCCATATAGATTCCAAAATGATAATGTTAGAGGAGGAGGGAGTGATGAGGTCAAGGAGTTTATTAATCTTTTTTTGGTTGCTCTTGATCTGGTTTGTGTTTTTTCAAACAGACAAAGGGGTTGCACAGGAAACAAGAGTCTATACATTGCAGGAAGGTGTTGCAGAAGCTCTGGCCAATAACTGGGCGCTAAAAGCAAAGCAGGAAAAATTTGACCAAGCGACCTCTGTCAAAAACCAGGCCAGGGCCAATTTTCTGCCAAAACTGAGCATGAACTATGGCTACACCCGGTTGGGCGCGGATAGAAAAATACGATCCCTCCAGGATCTCACCATTGGGACCCGGGACAATTACAGCTGGCAAGGATCGGTTACACAGCCCCTTTTTACCGGGTTTGCCCTAATAAGTACTTACAGGCTTGCAGAGCTGGGTATTGACCAATCAAAGATGGAGATAGAACTGGAAAAACTTGATCTCGCCCTGAAGGTGAAGCAGACTTATTTTGATATCTTAGCTTCGGATCAGGCTTTGATATCATTTAATAAAGCAGTAGAAGCCCTGGAGTCGCATGCCAAGGTAGCCCGTAGTTTCTATGAGGTGGGAATGACCCCCATAAACGATCTCCTGCAAGCAGAGGTAAACCTTGGGAATGCGCAGCGCGATGTGATAGTGGCCAAGAATGCCACCCAGCTGTCCCGTTCATCCTTCAATACGGTTTTGTCAAGGCCTGTTAATGCCAAGGTGGCGGTGAAGGATATCCTGGTTCACAAACCCGAACGTGGAAATTTTCAGGATTATTTGCAGAAGGCACTCAAGAACCGGCCCGAAATGAAAATCGTTGAAATCAATATTCTTAAGACGGACCAACAGATCAGGCTGGCAAGAAGCAAGATCTACCCCGAAGTTGTACTGGCGTTTGACTATATAAAGGAGGGAGACACGCCTGATGTGTCAGGCAGCGATTTTCACAGGGCGGACGAGTGGCAGGCTACTGCTGGTTTGTCATGGACATTTTGGGAGTGGGGGAAGACCTATTATGCGGTCAAAGAGCAGAGAAGCTTCAAGAAAGAACTGATAAAGACGAAGATGGCCTTAGAGGATCAGATACAGCTTCAAATCAAGGATGCCGTCTTGAACTTGGAGCAAGCAGAAAAAAACATTCCAATATCACAGAAGGCCGTCGAGCAGGGTGAAGAAAACCTGCGAGTGAGCGAGGAACGTTACAAGGCCCAGGTGAGCACCTCCACAGAAGTGGTCGACGCCCAGAGATTTCTGACAAGGGCTCGGGTAAATAATTTCACCGCATATTACGATTACCATTTGGCCAAGGCCCAGTTGCTCAGGAGCATGGGGACGTTTTGATTCTACGCTGCTGGCTGTTTGTTGCCTATGATCACACCCGGGGAATTTATTAAGTCCCTCTACGAATAAATGATCATGTATGGACAAAAGTGATTCAGCTATTTCATCTATTCAAGAATTTCGGACCAAATGCCGCACTAAGAGATATCGACCTAAGGGTTTCCAGAGGCGAATTCGTTCTTATTACAGGTCCGAGCGGGGCGGGAAAAACCACCTTGCTGAGACTAATCTTTGGCGCTGAGAAGCCCACCAGCGGCCAGATACTGATAAATTCCATAAACCTGAACCGCCTCGGTCGCGCAAGCCTTGATTTGCTGCGCAGGAGGATCGGTTTTGTTTTTCAGGACTTCAAATTGTTACCCAAAAAAACCGTTTTTGAGAACGTGGCGCTTGCCTTGGAGGTGACAGGTGAACGTGGTTCGATTGTCAGAAAAAAGACACATCAATCGCTGAGACGTGTGGATCTGGCCCAAAAGGAGAAGGCATACCCTCTTTCATTGTCCGGGGGTGAGCAGCAACGGGTGGCTATTGCCAGGGCTATTGTGAAAGATCCCTTGATCTTGCTCGCCGACGAGCCCACGGGCAATCTGGATGCGGATTTGACAAGAGATATAATCACCCTTTTCAAAAACATACATGTAAAGGGGACCACCATAGTTGTGGCCACACACAACCAGGAACTTTTTGAACATTCGGGGCAGAGAACAGTTGTCTTAAAACGGGGAAAGATTGTCGCAGAGAAATGAAATTAAGACTGTGGTCCTATTTTCTAAGACAGGCGTTGATAAATATTATGAACAATCGGCTTGTTCATGTCATCGGCCTGGGGACCATGTTTGTGTCAATATTGATCTTTGGCGCATTTCTGCTTCTTTTTGTAAATTTAAATGTCTGGGTTCAGGGAGTGGGGCAAACCCTCTCCATGTCAGTTTATCTTGATGATGGAATAAGCGTGTCCAAGAGAGATATGATAGCCTCCTGGATAAAGAGTTTGCCAACAGCCAAGATCGATCGCTTTATCGCCAAAGAAGATGCATTAAAGGAATTAAGACGTGTTCTGGGCCCCCAGGCCGGTCTCCTTGAAGGCCTTTCTGCCAACCCCCTTCCTGCCTCTCTGGAGGTCGTTTTTGAGAAAAGCAATGGGCAAAGAATAGACCCAGAAAGGATAAAGAAAGAGTTGGAGAAGATGGAAGGGGTGGAAGAGGTCCAGTACAGTGAGGAGTGGCTGAAACAGTTTAAAGGACTACTGGGTTTGATAAAAATGACGGGGCTTATTATCGGGGGGCTTTTATGCCTGGGTATCCTCTTTATAATTACCAATACCATAAAGCTCACCATTTATTCACGAAAGGAAGAAATTGAAATCTTAAAGCTGGTGGGTGCCACCGACTGGTTTGTCAAGATACCTTTTTTGTTGGAAGGGGCCATTCAGGGAATACTTAGCGGAATCTTGGCTCTCCTGATCCTTTTTTCGGGATATTATCTGTTTACAGCAGAAAAAATGCTTTTCACTGGTGTGGGCGTTTTTGATCTGATCTTTTTGCCTCACGAATATTCCCTTTTGATCTTCCTGGGAAGTGTCACCCTTGGCCTGACGGGGAGCCTCATCGCAGTAAGACGTTTTTTTGATATATGATCAAGGAGTGGTATGATCAAGGAGATCGCATCTTCATTATCAAGAATTTCTATTATTCCGGTCATCGTGCTTTTCTGCATTACACCGGCACACCTTGAGGCCTCTTCTCACACGGGATCCGGAGAAAAACAAGAGCAAGCAAAAAAGATTGAATCCCAGCTTTTCAGCCAAAAAGGCAAGCTAAATACGGTTTACTCCCAAGAGAAGGACCTGCTGGCAGAACTGGACGTTCTTGAAAAGGATGTGGAAGAAAAAAGACGTTCTATGGCGAAAGTGAAGAAAATGATCCGGCTTGCGGCTAATGAAGTTAAAGGGCTTCAGGGGAAATTGGGAGAGACTCAAAGGGCATCAAGGAATGCAGAGTCAAGATTGGCCCATAAAATGGTTAACCTTTATAAATATGCACGAAAAGGCTATGTCAGGCTTGTTGCTGATGTCAGAGATATGGATCAGTTCCGGCGGCGGGTCAAATATCTTAAGGTCATCATCAGAGAAGACCGCAGGGAGTTGGTGCGGTTGACCCAAGACGCCAGCAGGCAACAATCTGAAGTTTCACAAGCAGAAAAGATCCTGTTTCAGAAAAAAGAAATGATTGACGAAAAAAAATATCAACTATCGTCTTTAAAAAAGGGGCTTGAAAAAAAGGCGATTCGACTCATGAAAGTACATAAGGAGAAGGAATTTTATGAGACCGCAGTGAGAGAACTGCAACTTGCTGCAAAAGATTTGCGAAAAACCCTCTCAAAGGTGCAGGAGAAGGACCCTCATGAGATGTTTCAGACTTCAAGTTTTCGAGAAGCAAAAGGGAAATTGCCTCTCCCTCTTGGCGGAAAAATATTCAGGAGTTCAAGGTCTCCGGGGTCTTCAAAGTTAAGTTTGCATGAGGGGGTTTTTATTAACGGATCTTCAGATCCAGAAGTACGGGCCATTTTTCCAGGGAGGGTCGATTTTTCTGGAAAACTGGTCGGATACGGAGAAATTATTATATTAAACCACGGTTCTCGATTTTTTACCATATCAGCACTTCTCCGAAAAAGGGACAAGAAAGAGGGGGATGTGGTCTCAGGGGGAGAGGTTATCGGGGTAGCTGGAGGCAGCGGATCTTCGGCGAGGGGGAGACTTTATTTCGAAATCAGAAGGGGAGGAAAAAATCTGGATCCTTTAGTGTGGCTAAAGACCCGATAGATCATCAAAACCCAGCGGGCCAATTGATAGATTGATATTATTGCCTGCTATGATTATATTGTCTTTATCGAAAGAGCCATTCGGGTTGTATGCAAAGAAGTGTTTTTTTGCTGACAACTTTTTTGGGTTGTTTTTGGTGGATGAATCAACTAAGAACCTTACGGGCGGTATGCTTTGGTAATCGTGAGTCTTTGATAGCCTTCAAGAAATGGTTTTTAGGGCAAGTATCGTTTGGTGATTCTGAAGGAGATTCCGGGCAACAATTAACTGGTTTAAGGTTCATGGCTTAGGGCTCAATATTTTTTCGCAACCCAATATATAACGCCGGCTTGGTTTTGGCGCCGGTTGTTCTATGGTAAACTGATTTGAGGAGCAGGAAGATGCAGGTTTTGAAAAAGAGATTTGTGATCAGCATTGTTTTGATTTCTGTCATAGTAAATGGGGCCCTTTTCCTTAACGGGAGTGGTGGTGAAGTCAAGGCAGATACAAAAAATGTATACAGAAATCTGGATGTCTTTACGGAGGTCCTCAGACAGATAGAAAAGAACTATGTGGATCCCCAGGAGTCTCAAAAACTGATTTACGGTGCCATAAAGGGGATGGTGCAAAGCCTTGATCCCCATTCTTCCTTTATGACAAAAGAAGAACACCAAGAGTTGATGATGGAGACAAAGGGGAGCTTCTCAGGGATCGGTATTGAGATAACGGTTAAAGACCATATCCTTACCGTGGTTTCTCCAATTGAGGGCACTCCGGCCTATACGGTCGGCATAAAGGCAGGGGATAAAATAATCAAGGTGGAGGGGGAGTCCACAAAAGATATGACCCTGATGGACGCGGTCAAAAAGATCAGAGGACCCAAGGGAACTCAGGTAAAACTGACCATTGCCCGGGAAGGTGCTCAAAAGCCCTTGGAGTTTTCCATTACACGGGATGTTATCCCACTCAAAAGCGTGAAATACTATTCCCTGACCCCGGAGATGGGGTATGTCAGAGTCTCCAATTTTCAGAGCAAAACAGCCAAAGATCTTTCCATTGCTCTTGAGGAATTGGAAAAACAGGGGAAGATCGAGGGCTTGATTGTCGACCTGAGAAATAACCCCGGAGGACTTTTATCACAGGCAATAGAAGTCTCAGAGCTTTTTCTGGACTCGGGCGTTATTGTTACCACCAAGGGGAGGAACAGTTCTCAGAATATAAAAGCTACGGCACACAAGGTTGAGATACAAAGAGACTATCCGATCATCGTTTTGGTCAATGGGGGAAGTGCCAGTGCCTCGGAAATAGTTGCCGGGGCGCTTCAGGACAACAAAAGGGCTGTTATTTTGGGTACGAGGACTTTCGGAAAAGGTTCAGTTCAGACAATTTTGCCTTTGTCGGATGGGTCAGGGCTTCGCTTGACCACCTCTCTCTACTATACGCCAAGTGGGAGATCCATACAGTCCAGCGGTATCATCCCCGATATTGAGCTGGCCTATACCCCTCCGAGCGAGAAAAAAGAAAAAAAACCTTACCGCTTTATGAGGGAAGAGGATCTTAAGGGCCATATGCAAAACGAAAAGGAAGAGGTAGGACAATCCCCGGAAAAAAATCAAGGGAACGATAAAGATAACAAGGCCAAAATGCTGGTCGAAAAAGATAACCAGGTGCGCCACGCCCTGGAACTGCTCAAGACCTGGGGCATTTTTTCCAAAATAAATGGCGGTTCCTGACCCATCACGCCCATGTGTAGATGCGTCGTGATCGGGTGTGAAGAAGCGGAAATCTTCCCCACCACATTTCACATGTCCCTGACGTTTTATTGACACTTATTACTCAATGACATTTCGTCTTGCGATGAAACACGTTTGTTATTTATTGACTTTATTATGATTG
>JAUVRS010000167.1 GCA_030597505.1 Desulfobacteraceae bacterium | reverse complement strand
TACCGTCCATAATAAGTAACGTAAACAAGATTGTCAATGGCTTTCTCAAATATCCTGATTTTCTTGCCATCTAGTTATTCCCACCAATTATATCCCCGAAATACAGACAGTTATATCAATACGGTTATTTACGCCCCTCCGGAAAAATATTTTCAACAAATATGGCATGACTCTTGAAATATATCATAAGTATAATTTTTCACCAACCCGGTTGGCAAAAAAAATAGCGATAAAAGGAGAGTAAAAATGGCTGCAAGAAAGATAGGATCATCAGAAGATCTTGAATACACAATCAGCAACGGAGTGGCCTTAGTGGATTTTAACGCGCCCTGGTGTGCCCCCTGTCGTGCCCAAACCCCTATCGTTAACCAGGTGGCTGACCGATTTGAGGGGAAGGCAGTGGTTGCCGAAATGAATATCGATGAAAATCCGGAAACAGCCCAAGCCTTAAAAATCCATAGCATTCCCACTCTTGCTGTTTTCAAAAACGGAAAAGAAATTCAAAGACTTGTGGGACTACAACCTTTTGACACGCTTTCAGAAATTATGGAAACCATGCTGAAACAGACCCATGGAAACCGGAACCTCAAACAGAAAAAGATATTGTCATAAATAAAAAACCTATTTGAAATTCCATGCCATTCAAAAGAGGTGGTCCAAATCGAGGAGATGCCCGATGGGGAAATGCATCAATCACTCTGACAAAGAAACCAGCTATTTGTGCATGAAACACGGCGTTTACATGTGCGAAGAATGTGTTCGGTGTCGTGATCCGAAAATTTACTGCAAATTCCGGTCCTCTTGTGTGATCTCATTTCTGCAAAAAGAGCAGGTGCCGCTTAGGATTGAGATGAGGGCAATTGTATCTGAAACCGGGCTGCCTTATCAAAAAAATGAAATATAGGAGAAACGAAATGCCAAACAAAATTTCACGAAGATCATTCATAAAAGGGGGGTTGGCTGCCGTAGGGGCCCTGGGTGTTTCGTCGCTCCCGCTCCCCTCCACAGCCAAGGGTGCTGACCAGAAGGAATTGGCGACCCTTATTGATATAAGGAAATGTATCGGGTGCGAGGCATGTGTTGAGGCCTGTGGGGAGGTTAACGAATCTAAATTCCCAAAGCCCCAAAAGCCGTTTCCAAAGATGTACCCAAAAAGGGTCAAGGTTTCTGACTGGTCTGACAAACGGTATGTAACGGATCGATTGACGCCATACAACTGGGTATTTATTCAGGAGGCCACCGTAACCCTGGACGGTAAGGAAGAGACCTTTAGTTTTCCACGCCGCTGCATGCATTGCCAAAACCCACCATGTGCCGATCTTTGTCCCTGGGGTGCGGCAAGAAAGCTCAAAAACGGTATAACCAGGATTGATTCAGACATATGTCTGGGCGGGTCAAAATGCAAAAAAGTATGTCCCTGGCATATTCCGCAGCGACAAACCGGTGTCGGGTTGTATCGAGATATTCTCCCTTCCTTTGCCGGCAACGGTGTGATGTTTAAGTGTGACCGATGCTATGACAAGATTGATCAGGGTGAGCTACCAGCCTGTATCGAGATATGCCCGGAAAAGGTGCAAAAAATAGGTCCCCGGGATGCCATCGTCAAAGAGGCCCATGCCATTGCCAAAAAAATAAATGGTTATATATACGGAGAGAAGGAAAACGGCGGAACAAACACCATTTATGTTTCTCCTGTGCCTTTTGAGAAACTAAACACGGCCATGGAAAAAGGCCGGGGAAGGCCACATTTAAGACCCGTTCAGGATTCTATGGCCCACGCAGACAACCTGGCAAAGGCAATGGTAATCGCACCTTTGGCCGGGATTGCCGCGGCAGTTGGAAAGGCCTATAAGTTCACCAAAAACGATAAGAACTCAGAGGAGGAGAGGGAATGAAACAAACTGACGGGTACGAATTCTCCGGGGGCCAGAAAGTTCTTCGATGGGGATATGTCTTGACCATGATTGTTCTGGGTTTTACCGGGTTTGGGCAGATGCCCATATTCAAGCGTTATTACATCTCAGATATTCCGGGGATGGCCTGGTCAGCGGATTTTTATGTGACGCACACAATCCATTATCTGCTGGCCATGATCCTCTTGGGGCTCCTGGCCTATTTCATTTCAGATTACTTTCTTAGCGGCAGAAAAAAATTCCATTTAACATCCTCTGCCTATCTGAAAATTTCCCTGTTGACTGGCATCGTCATCACAGGGATTTTTAGGGTGCTCAAAAATCTCCCCGATGTGAGTTTTTCTCCCGGCTTTACCCTTTTTATCGATATCTCACATCTCGGGTTGGTGATGGTTTATGTTTTTGCCGCCATTTTCTTCCTTATTACAGGGGTAAAATGGATTTCCATAAATCCATCGAGGGCCGTATAGAAGACAAACAGGTTCTAAATAATCTCGGACACCCTGGTGCCCGAGATTATCAGTACCTTAGAAAAATACCCTCCGCCGGCCCGGAAGGGTTTTTCCAAAACCGATTCAAACAACATATCCGCTTTTTTGTCTCTTTCAGATATTCCACCACCATTTTCACTGCTTCATCCGAATGATCCTGTATACACCGAAAGTTTTCCCCCAGATTGACAAAGCCCCTTTTTCAGTGTTTGTATGGCGCTGATATCAAACTGCACCGGGGAAACAAGATGGCACCCCTAGAAATAATGAACGACCTGTTTTTTATCGAAAGAGGCTATCTGAACGGAAACCACTTTGTCTATCGCTCTGAAGACCCCGTCCTTATAGACACGGGGTATATTTCCGACTTTGATCTGACCGCTGATTTGATAAGAAGCCTTGGGGTTTCCATTACAGATGTGCAGCTGATTATCACCACCCATTGTCATTCCGACCATGTGGGGGGAAACAAGATCATCCAGGAACAATCCGGGTGTGATATCGCCCTCCACAGATTCGGTAAACACTTTATGGACACAAAAGATGACTGGGCAACCTGGTGGAAATATTTTGGACAGGAAGCCGACTTTTTTGGTCCCACAAAGGCGCTCGAAGACAGTGACATCATTTCCATCGGACCCCATAAGTTTGAGATCATGCACACACCCGGACACGCATCAGACGGCATTGTTCTCTACAACAGGAAAGAAAAGCTGCTTATTTCTTCTGACACCCTTTGGGAATATGACCTAGCCGCCATCAACACCCGGGTGGAAGGCACCACTGCGGTTTATTCCCTTGACGAATCTTTAGAAAAACTGGCCACACTCCCTGTGAGCATTGTTTATCCGGGTCACGGCAAGCCTTTTAAGGATTTTAAAGGCGCGCTCAAAAGAAGCAGAAAAAAGATCGCCGGCTATCTGTCCAACAGGGAAGAGGTGGGAAACGACCTTTTAAAAAAAATCACGATCTACACCCTGCTATTAAAAAGGTCAGTGCCCGAAGCGTCATTTTTTGAGATGTTGACACGTGCTAACTGGTTCAGAGAAACCGTTGATTTATATTTTGACGGTGACTACGGGCGTAAATACAAGGAACTTATTGGTGGGTTCATCAACAGGGGTGTGATAAAGCAAGAGGGGGGAAAACTATATACAACAGTCAAACCATGAGCAATCCGGCGTTGGGAGTGGTGGGGTACTGGCCCCCGTCTTCCTCTTGTAGGGTCAGGAAATTTTATTGACAATAGGACCATTTTGGCTCATCTTCAAGACATGATATCCTGTTTTATTGACTTTCGTTCAAAAATACATCTTAAACTTGGCTATGTTGTTAAGGAAAGGAGGGAGATAAGGCATCATAGATTGGGTCACATGAGGTTTGTTGTTTACTACTCAACTAAAAAATGGAGGTTATCATGAAGAAGTCTTTTATTATAGGTTTCGCACTACTTCTTGGAATAGTCCTTTGCATGGGCTTTTCGTCAACTCCGGTCCAGGCAAAAACCACCTTTGTTACGATCGGGACAGGCGGTATCACCGGTGTCTATTACCCCACCGGCGGGGCCATAGCAAAAATTGTTAACAAGAAGCGCAAACTATACGGAATTCGTGCAACTGTTGAGTCTACCGGAGGTTCTGTTTTTAATGTAAACGCTGTGATGACGGGTGACCTGGATTTTGGGGTTGTGCAGTCTGACAGGCAGTACCAAGCCATCAACGGGCTTGCGGAATGGAAAGACAAAGGCCCCCAAAAGGATCTCAGGGCGGTTTTTACAATCCATCCCGAGTCCATTACCCTGGTCGCAGCGGATGATGCCGGTATCAACTCAATCAAGGACCTCAAGGGGAAGCGGGTCAACATCGGCAACCCCGGCTCAGGCCAACGGCAAAACTCAATTGATGCTCTCGCAAATGCCGGCCTCGATTACAAGTCAGATCTTCAGGCCGAGGGTGTAAAAGCTGCTGAAGCACCGGGTCTGCTCCAGGACGGACGTATTGACGCCTTTTTCTATACGGTCGGTCACCCCAGCGGGGCCATCAAGGAGGCCACCGCCGGGAAAAGAAAGGTTCACTTTGTACCGATTACCGGCGTTGATAAACTTCTTTCCAAGTATCCCTACTATGCAAAGGCCAAGATTCCCATAAAGCTCTATCCAGGAGCTACCAACAAAGAGGATGTAAAGACATTTGGGGTAAAGGCGACTTTCGTTACGTCAGCCAAAGTCCCTGACGCGGTGGTCTATGCCATCACAAAAGAGGTCTTTGATAATTTTGATTCCTTCAAAAAACTTCACCCGGCCTACCAAGTCCTCACAAAACAAAACATGCTCGAAGGCATGAGCGCCCCGATCCATCCGGGCGCAATGAAATACTACAAAGAGGCTGGCCTTAAATAAATCAATTTGGACGGCAGGACAAAATCCTGCCGTCCTCAAATCTTGAATACAACCCAAATTTCTCTTCCTGTCTAGGAGTCTGTCCGAGAATGCCAAAAGATCAGGAGACCCAAATGGACAGTATTGAAAGCCCTGGACAAGACAAAGGTCTCCAAGAAGCAAAACGGATGGCCGAAGAGGAAGAAGGGGTTTCAAGGAGGCCGAGGGGTGCCGCCAAATATATTATTCCCACGATTGGTGTCATCTGGTCTTTTTTTCAGCTTTCCATTGCCAGCTGGTGGATTCTGGACACTGTTTTTATCAGGGCCATTCATCTCGGCTTTGCCCTTCTGATTGTTTTTCTGAATTACCCCTTTGTGAAAAAGACCCGTTTTGGTCTCAAATTCTTGTCAACCACCAACCGGATCCCGCCTTTTGATTATCTTGTTGCCATCGTCGCCTGCTTGTCTGCTGTTTACATTGCCATAGATTTTGCGGGAATCAATGCGCGTTATGGTGCTCCCATTACAAGGGATGTTATTATAGGGGTTGTTCTCCTTCTCTTATTATTAGAGGCCTCCCGCCGAGTCATCGGCCCGGCACTTTCCATCATTGCTGCCTTTTTCTGCGCTTATGCTTTCTTGGGGCCCTATATGCCGGATATCATTGCCTTTAAAGGGGTCTCCCTAAACCGTTTTATGGGACAAATCACCATGTCCACCGAGGGCATATACGGTATTCCTCTGGATGTTTCAGCCACCATCGTCTTTTTGTTTGTGCTTTTTGGAGCCATGCTGGACAAGGCAGGTGCAGGTAGATATTTTATCCAACTTGCCCTGAGTCTTCTCGGTGGGTTCAAGGGGGGACCGGCCAAAGCGGCCGTTATGGGAAGCGGGTTGACGGGCCTTGTTTCAGGTTCAAGCATCGCCAATATTGTGACCACAGACACCTTCACCATCCCATTGATGAAGAAGGTGGGATATCCGGCAAAAAAAGCTGCGGCAATTGAGGTAGCAGCCAGTACCGACGGTCAGTTGGCTCCCCCCATCATGGGGGCTGCCGCTTTTATTATTGCTGAATATGTAAACGTTCCCTATGTGCAGGTTATAAAGGCTGCGGTCATTCCCGCTTTTGCCTCATACGCCGCACTCTTTTATATCACCCATATTGAGGCCTCCAAACTCGGGTTGAGAGGCCTTACAAAAAAAGAACTGCCCCAGTTCTTAAAAACACTCATGAGCGGGGTACACTATCTCATTCCCCTTTTTATGCTTCTTTGGGAACTGATCATCGCCCGCCACTCGCCCGAACTTGCTGCCTTTAACGCCATTTGGGTGATGGCTATCATCATGTTGTTTCAAAATCCGGTTAAGGCATTTATCAACAAACAACCCCTTGCACCTGCCTTCAAACAAAGTATTGTGGATATCTTCTCTGCCCTGGCAACAGGGGCCCGTAACATGTGTGCCGTTGCCCTCGCCACGGCTGCTGCGGGCATTATTGTTGGTG
>JAUVRS010000242.1 GCA_030597505.1 Desulfobacteraceae bacterium | reverse complement strand
GAATTAGAATGTTTTTATTTTCTATAGCAGGTTATTTATTGACTTTAATGTTCTTTGGTATTATAATTAACCCTAAAGTATACTAAAGTATCGTTCTGGGGTGACAGTGAACTTATCAAAATAATCTAGAGATAGAGGAGTGTATCATGCCGGAAATAATGACTACAAAAGAAATCGCAAAATATTTAAAATTACACGAAATTACCATATGTAAATATGCGGCAGAAGGCAAAATTCCCGCGATCCGTATCGGGAGAGTGTGGCGATTCGACAAGGAAGCTATTGACAGGTGGATAGGCGGAGGTCAGAAAAAGGAAACCAAGAAAAAGAAATAATGATGGGAATCCTGTACCTGAGAATTCAGAGGTCAATTTTAGGGTTTTATACACCCTATGCATCTGGAATTCTTAAGTGTAGAGGAGGTATGGGGTTCTCCATCGAACAAAATCTTCAAGTTCTTTCTCCCATTTTTCTTCCATGAGAGAGAGAGACTCCTCGGATTCCAGCTCACGCCGGATAGATGAATTGCCCATAATCAGATCTATGGGCTTTTTTTTGTATTCATATTCATAAGGTGGTTCTTTCCACTCAAACCTGTCTCGATGGATCTCTATAACCGCCTTTAGTAAGGCCAATGACGTAAAGTAGGGCCGGTAGACAGACGGCTCGACCACATGTATCATATATCCGTGACAAAGTTCTCCCTGCCATTTGTGGAATGTGGGACGGAAGGAAAATGGTTGGAGATGGCATCCGCGGGTGGCTTTCGGATTCAAACTGCGTTTGATCACCGTGGTGTCAAAAAAGGGGGCGCCAAATATCTCAAAGGGTCTGCAGGTCCCTCGTCCTTCGGAAAGATTGGTGCCTTCCCAGATTACCTGCCCAGGATAGACAAAGGCTGTTTGAGGAAAAGGCATATTGGGAGATGGCATAACCCAGTTCAACCCGGTCTCAAACCAGAGCATGTTCCGTTGCCACCCATTCATGGTTACGATTTCCAGATCGCAGTCCAGCCCAAAGACATCATTGAAAAGCCCGGCCATCTCCCCCATTGTCAGGCCATGCCGCATGGGGAGGCGGTAAGGCCCCACAAATGAATAGAGTTCTGACTGGAGGAGGTTTCCTTCAACAACCACCCCCCCAAGGGGGTTGGGCCGGTCCAGGATGATGACTTTTTTCCCTGTTTTTGCTGCGCCTTTGAGGCAATTGAGCATCGTGGAAGCAAAGGTATAAACCCTTGTGCCCACATCCTGTAGATCTATGACAAGGACATCTATCTTCTCAAGCATATGGGGAAGCGGCTCTCTCTTATCGGCGTAGAGGCTAAAAATGGGAACCCCTGACTCCTTGTCATATGAATGGCCGGTTTCAACCATATTGTCTTGGTCCTCGCCACAGAACCCATGCTGTGGACCAAAAAGCGTTCTCAGATGATCCGGAAGCAGGCCGGAGATGACTTCTGCAGCACTATTCAACCGGTTGTCCAGGGAGGCCTGGTTTGAAAGAAGTCCCAATCTGTAACCTTTGAGCTTTTTCCAATGCCCTTCGCGAATACGGTCCAGACCTGTCAGTACATAATCCATATGGTTGTCCCATTGCCCTTTTCAAGTTTTTCCCATAGACATTTTCAAGAATCCTATGTGAACTTTCCGTTCTTTTCAAGATATATAGATATGAAAAGAAGAATCGTGATTTTTTTTATCGCCATCTGTCTGGTCTTCTTTACAAAAGGGATTTGCAGAGGGGAAGTGCAAGTCCTCGAAAGAGACGATATCAGGATATTTTTTGAACCGTCTCTGGGAGGTGCTTCAAGAGAGGTGGCAAACATCTATGAGGGAATCGCGGGGGAACTCGCGGATATTTTTTTTGGGTGGCGTCTCAGTTTGCCACCCACCGTGCTGCTACTCAGAGATCCTGGTCGTTTTCGCAGGATGGCAGAAAGTCCGCTTACGATCGCCTTTGCTGTCCCCTCAAAGGGGCTCATCGTGATTGATTATTCCAAGATGACCCGCCATCCTTTTAACCTTAAAGAGACGTTAAAACATGAAGTCTGCCATCTCCTGCTTCACGATCATATTACTGAGGCCCTAATGCCGAGATGGTTGGATGAGGGGCTTTGCCAGTGGGCGAGCGGGGGCGTTGTCGATATTATTATGGACCCAAAACGATCGTTTCTTAACAGGGCCGCGTTTAGAGGGAAATTTATCCCCCTTAATTCCCTCCAAAGGGGCTTTCCGAGAAACAATGACGCCTTAATGCTGGCCTATGAGGAGAGCAAGGGGGTTGTTGAGCACATAATTTCGAGATTTGGAACAGCGGGAATATTCAGACTTCTCGAACGTATGAAAAGGGGCGAGGAGGTGCATGCTGCGGTTCAGGGGGCCCTCTCCATACCTCTCGAAAAGCTTGAAAAGGAATGGCACCGTTCGCTCAGACGAAAAATGAACTGGTTTACATTTCTCTCCTATCATCTCTATGAAATCCTTTTTGCCTTTGGCGCCTTGGTTACCATATACGCATTTATAAGGGCAATGGTCAGAAAAAGGGCCTATATGAATGAAGATGAAGAATGATGCCCTGGAAACAAAAGACACTAAAAGGAGCCATAAATGGAATTTCCTTATCTGTTTTCACCTATAAGAATTAATGGCATGGCGCTAAAGAATCGAATCGTCATGACAGCGATGCATCTTGGTTACACTCCAAGTGGAGAGGTAACAAAACGGTTGATAGATTTTTATGACACAAGGGCCAAAGGCGGCGTGGGGCTTATTACGGTGGGCGGATGCTCAGTTGACGAGCTTGGCGGCATGTCAAGCATGATTCGTATCAATGATGATCGGTACATTTTCGGGCTAAAGCGGCTGACAGGAGCTGTAAAGTCAAGCGGTGCAAAGATCGCTGCCCAACTATATCAGGCCGGCCGTTACACTCATTCATCAATGATAGGGGGGCAAAAGCCTTTTTCAGCCTCAGCGGTACGTTCGAGATTGACGGGTGAGACCCCAAGGGCCCTGGATATAGAAGAGATACCGAAGGTCCAGCTGAAATTCGCTGAGGCTGCCCGTCGCGCCAAAGAAGCTGGATTCGATGCGGTTGAAATCCTGGGGAGCGCGGGTTATCTCATCAGCCAGTTTTTCTCGCCGCTTACAAATCGAAGAGACGACAAGTATGGGGGATCTCCTGAGAACCGGATGCGTTTCGGGTTGGAGGTGGTTATAGAGGTAAGAAAAGCGGTGGGGTCGGACTACCCCATACTGATGCGTTTGGCTGGTAATGATTTTATGGAGGGGGGGAATACCAACCGGGAAGCAGGGGTCTTCGCATCCGGACTCGAAAAAGTGGGTGTTGACCTTTTTAATATAACGGGAGGGTGGCACGAGACCCGCGTTCCCCAATTGACCATGTTTGTCCCCCGACAGGCATATGTCTATCTTGCACAGGGTATCAAGTCCGTGGTTTCTGTCCCCGTCCTTGCGAGCAACCGTATCAATGATCCCGCCATGGGAGAGGAAATCCTGCGAAATGGAGAGGCGGATTTGGTGACCATGGCCCGGGCACTCCTGGCAGATGCAGATCTCCCAAAAAAGACACAGGAGGGTAAGGCAGGGCTTGTTTATCACTGTGTGGCGTGTAATCAGGGGTGTTTTGATAATATCTTTAGATCTCGACCGGCAGCCTGTCTGGTGAACCCGAGGGCAGGGAGAGAGGATGAAATAGACATGACCCCCGCTCTCAAATCCAAAAAAGTCCTGGTTGTTGGCGGCGGGCCCGGCGGCATGAAGGCTGCCTGTACTGCGGCGGAACGAGGTCACAGGGTCACTTTGGTGGAAAAAGGACAGGCCCTGGGCGGTCAGCTTCTCCTGAACCGTGGAATACCAGGGAGGCAGGAAATGGTCACGGTTGCAAAAGATCTGATCAACAATCTGAAGAGCCTGGGGGTTGATATATTGCTCGGAATACAGGCCAACAGAGAGCTAATCACAAAAATGGCACCGGATGCGGTTGTGGTCGCGACCGGCGCAAGCCCCATACTTCCGGATATAACCGGTATCGAGGGCCGGAATGTGGTGCAGGCGTGGGATCTGTTGGACGGAAAAGTGGGTGTGGGTCAAAGGGTGGCTATTGTCGGTGGAAATGGCGTTGGACTGGAAACGGCCATCTATCTGGCCAATCTGGGGACAATTTCACCGGACGTCCTCCATTTTTTGATGGCAAATAGGGCGGAAACCACCAAAACATTGACAGAATTGCTAAATAAAGGCAATAAGGAAGTAACGGTTGTAGAAATGACCAAAACAGCGGGAAAGGACATTGGTTTGTCAACCCGCTGGACAGTCATGGCGGAACTGAGACGCCTCGGGGTCAAAATTATGACCCGTACCCGGGCAACGGGAGTCACCACTGACGGTTTGGAGGTGGAAAGGGAAGGGAGCAGGGATCTCCTGGTTGCAGATTCGGTGGTGATTGCGGGGGGATCTAGATCTGAAAATGAGCTGACAGACGAGATTCAAGAGATGGTCTCTGAGATCTACATCGTCGGAGATGCTGAAAAACCCCGAAATGCCCTGGAAGCGATCCGGGAGGGGTTTATGGCGGGATCGAGGCTGTAGTGGTTTGGGGCCTTCTAAGGGCGATATTCGGACAAGGCGAGAAAAAATAAAAAAATGATG
>JAUVRS010000304.1 GCA_030597505.1 Desulfobacteraceae bacterium | reverse complement strand
ATCAGCCAGAGGATTGTGCCGGGTTCGAACTATTGGAACATGGGCTTTGGCCGCGATCCCGGTGAGGTGGGAAAGGATGAAGAGGCCAAAGGGACCATGGTGACGCTGGGTCAGAATATGGCCTGGCTGCTCAAGAAAATAGGGGGTTGACCGAAAATCTCCCTGTTCAGGGCCCTATAGTAATATGCCAACCCATAAAGATAACAGGAGGCTCAAATGGCCAAAGTAAAGATCACAGTTGTCAAAAAGGTAAATAACAAGGAGTTGTATGGGGAAAATCCGCCGGCGGCTTTTGATGAGAAAAGAATTGTGCCTGAATGTGATCGGTTCGAATTAGGGCAGGAGTTTATTTGTGAGACCCACAACTGCCCCCCGGATTTTTGTAGTTGGGCATTCGCGGATATACAAAGAGACCTTGTTCACATTCTCTATGGCGGCTATTACCCCTGGATGAAGGAGAAAGGCGTTGCCATTACCTGCTGTACTGACGGGCTTCGGCCTGTAATTTTCAAGATAGAGAGAATAGAAGGGTAGTTGTATCATTAGGGCCTGCGCAATAATGATTTCATGATGGGCTGCACCACCTTCTGGCTATTTCAAAGTAGGCCTCAATGGCCTCTTCGATTTTGAAAATATAACAGTACTCATCTGTTTTATGTGCCATGGTTGGCTCGCCGGGCCCAAGGATAATCGTTGGCGGGTTTCCAAGTGCAGGAGTGAATACAGAGGCATCCGTAAAATATGCGGCTCCCCGGGGTTCAGGTCGTTTGTTGATAAAAGGTTTCATAATATCAAAGACCTCCTGTACCCATTCGTTTTGGGGGTCAGTCGCCACACTATCAAGTGCCAAAATGCTATCAAGCTTTACGTCTTCTCCAAGATAGGATTCCAGTTCTTTGAAAAAGTCGTCAGGCGCGAGGCCCGGGATGGTGCGGATGTCAATCTCAAAGACTGTCTTGTCTGGGACGGAATTGATGTTCGAACCCCCTGAAATCGTTCCCACATTTAAGGTCGGTGACCCGAGGACGGGGTGGGGAGTGGTGTTAAAACGGTATTCCTCAAGCTTGGCCACTGCCCTGGCAGCCTTATAGATCGCATTGACTCCCTGATCCGGCATAGAGCCATGTGCCGTGACACCGGTTGTGGTGGCTTCCAGCCACAGGGGACCTTTGTGACCAACCAATGGATAGTTGGCGGTTGGTTCTCCGACAACAATGGCACCCGGTTTACCAAGAACGCTGTCAAGTCCTGCGAGGTGCTCTGCACCTTTGCTCCCAGTTTCTTCACCTGCCGTGATGACCAACGTCAGCCCCGCTTCCCTCTTTGGCATTTTGCCTATCCGAACGGATGCGAGGACCATTGCAGCAACACCGGCCTTCATGTCTGAAGAACCCCTGCCGTAAACTTTATCTCCTTCAACATCACCGCCAAACGGATCGACACGCCACTCTGTGGCGCCAAGCGGTACGGTATCCATATGCCCCGTAAAGCAAATTGGCGCATTATCCCCGCTGCCTTCCAAGCGAGCGATAAGACTTGACCGTCCTTTATCAAGATCATAAAAAGTAATCGTAAATCCCCCTTCTTTCAAAAAACTTCCAAGATATTCGGCACAGCGTTTCTCCTGTCCAGGGGGATTGACCGTGTTAAAGGATATGAGTTTTTGTGTCAAGGAAAGTGAATCGGATGGTCTTTTCATAGTAATTTACCTTTTGGTTTTATTGCTCGAAAGAGATTGATCCAATGTCACGCGCTGTTTGTTAAATACATAACACAAGTTCACAAATAGCGATACCATCAAGATGTTCTGGAGGTCCGTGTCACATACTTCGTTGACACAAAATGGGAAAGCACCTATAGTCTTTTTAATTGATGGAAGTTGCAGATTTGCGATAACCTCGGATGTGCTGGGGGCTGAGTAGCCAATTTACCCACGGGCTGAAACTGTCGTAGCTATCACCAGATGAGATGTAATGATCCATGAAACATGAATTCCCCATATTACTGGTTGAAGACAATCCGGTTTCCAGAAAAGTGGTTGAAAAAATACTCGTAAAGGCCGGACATGATGTCACGACAGCCGAAACCGGCCGCGAGGCGCTGGCGCTTTTTAAGAAAAAATTTTTTCCAATCGTCCTGACGGATTGGATGATGCCGGAAGTGGATGGTCTTGAACTTTGTCGCATCATCCGGAACACCTCCTCAGAGGGATATGTCTATATTATCCTTTTGACAGCGAGGGACTCCAAAGATGATATTGTCACGGGGCTCAAAGCCGGAGCGGACGATTATTTGAACAAACCTATCAGCCCCCCAGAGCTCATCGCACGCCTAAACACTGGTCTACGAGTCCTGGAACTGGAAAAATCCCTCAAAGCTGCAAATGAAGAAATCAGGGCGTTGTCCATCACCGATCCTCTCACCGGGTGTTTGAATCGCGGTTACATGAATGAGCACCTGCCCGAAGAAATCAAACGGTCAAAACGCTATAATCGTGCGCTTGTGCTTATCATGTGCGACATCGATCACTTTAAGCGGGTGAATGATACCTACGGACATCAGGCAGGTGATCTTGTATTAACCGAGTTTGCCAAACAGATTCGTGAGACGCTTCGGGAAGATATTGACTGGGTGGTCCGGTATGGCGGGGAGGAGTTCCTGGTGGTTCTACCCGAAACCGAGTTTAGGGGAGGCTGTAGTATGGCGGAAAGGCTTCGAACGACCATTTCCCTGCCGGAGCTGAAAGTACGGGGAAATAAAATTAGGGTTACTGCCAGCTTTGGTGTAATCGGGTTTGATCCCATCGGTGCGGATGACAAAATAACCATGGATGATATGATTGCACGGGCTGATGAATATCTTTACCAGGCCAAAGCAGAAGGGCGAAACCGGGTCTGTGCGGGACGTCTATGAGGTGAAGGTTTGCCCGGCGTCACCACCACTGATGCGCCCGGGGGAAAGTCTCTTAACATGAGACCCCTCCGGATTTTTTTCAAGATGTGGTCTTAGGGCTCGCGCAAAAATAACTTCACATTTTCGCATGCCATCTTCAGATCATCTTCGGCCGCGCCTCAATCGCGAAATCCTCGGAAGAGTGTTGCTATTCCTGTGGTTTCGCTCAATCGACGCAGCCAAATCTGATCTAAATCTGTGCGCCAACTCTGTGAATTTATTTTTGAGCGACCCCTAAAGTTGAGGGCGTTGTATTTTGTCCGACCTTACCCTTGCGAAATGGTAAAGTAAAGTGTAACTTCTCAATAGCCCCCGGGGGCACGCGGTCACCACCGTTGAAGGTAAGAGGAAACTCACAAAAGGAAAGACAGCAAGCGCGAAGTGGGGTAGAAACCTGGTGGCCGAGTTAATTTGGGACAATGTGCGCATACTAAAAAAGAATTTTTAGAAAGGAGGAGATTTTTTCTTCTTTGGCTTTTGTTTTTAGTTCTGCAATATTATCAGACATCATTATCTCCTTTTCCTTT
>JAUVRS010000305.1 GCA_030597505.1 Desulfobacteraceae bacterium | reverse complement strand
ATACGTTGTATCTTTCCTGAGGGCCCCTTTGGTAGGTCGTCCATAAACACTATGACTTTGGGGGCCTTGAATTCCCCAAGGAGCGGCAGACAGTGGTCTCGCAGCTCTTCTTCATTTACAGAGAAGCCCGGCTTTAAAACGACGCAGCACATGATTTCCTCTCCGTATTGTTCATCGGGGATACCCACTGCGGCCGCATCCAGGACAGCCGGGTGTCTGTAGAACGCCTCGTCTATCTCCCTGGGGGCGATATTTTCTCCTCCTTTGATGATCAACTCCTTGATCCGCCCCGTAACAAAGACAAATCCGTCCTTATCCATATATCCCAGATCGCCCGTATGGAGCCAGCCGTCCGGCTCGATAGCCGCTCCCGTGAGATCGGGGGCCTTGTAGTACGCCTTCATCACATTGTCGCCGCGGATCATGATTTCGCCCTGGGTGCCTTGGGGCACTTCGCTGACATTTTTGTCAACTATCTTGGCCTCATTACCGACCGCCACCCCCGGGGAGCCGTACTTTCTCTTTTTTGGGTCCATGGGATTGGAAAAAACAGGGGCGGCCGTCTCGGTCAAACCCATGGTTTCGACAATGGAAACCTTGAATTTTTCTTCAAAGGCCTTGTGGAGCGATGGTGGCAAGGCAGATGAGGCCGATCGACCAAAGCGGAGTTGCTCCAGGTTCAGATCTTTCCCCTCAAGATCCGTACTGCTGCAGAGGAAGGAGATGATCGTCGGCACTACACTGAACCAGGTACAGCCATATTCCGAGATCAGTTCCCAGAAGTTAGACACACTGAACTTGTGGGGCATGACCACACTGCCCCCGCTCACCAAGGGGGTTATGGCCGTCACCACCTCGCCGTTGATATGATAGAGGGCCAAGGAGCACAGGGCCCTGTCATCCGGGGTGAGGTGGTGGGCCCGGGTGGTGTATTGCCCGCCTGCGATCATGTTTTTGTGAGAGAGGATTACCCCCTTTGGAAGACCGGTGGTGCCTGATGTGTATAACAATAGCGCATCGTCATCTTCCTGGATATCCGGGAGGGGAATACCGGAGAGATCCAGATCTGCAGGAATGATAGATTCAGCGTCGTTGTCAATCTCCATGAGATCAATGTCGCGTGTCACCTTCTTAAGGGCCGCTTCGAGCTGGCCTTTCTGGTCCTTTGTAAAAAAAACCACTTTTGCGTCCGAATGATCAAGGACATATTCGAGATGCGAAGGCTGTGCCATTAAATTGAGGGGTGCAATGACAAGACCGGAATACATGGCACCCAGAAAGATCTTGGTTGTCTGGTATCCGTTGCCCAGCATAAAGGCAACCTTGTCGCCTTTCTTCAAACCCAATGTCATCAGATACTTCCCGAAACTGATGGCGTCCTTTTTTAATTGCCCGAAAGACAGGCTCAGGCCGGGTTCGGGCGCTATCAGATAGACCATGTCCGGCGTTTGGCCGGCTCTCTCATCAATAATGTGTCTGATTGTTCGCATGTGAATCGCACCCTTTTTACTCGGGTTTCACTCGGGCGTGCGCGGAAGGGGCAGGGATTCGTTAACTCTGATAATCATAGCCAATTTGAAAGGCTTTTTGGTTTCGACCATGGAATTTGGGGATTATTTCCAGTATGCTCTCCAGCATGATCTCTTTGTCCAATACATCCACAAGTCTTGCAATAAACCCCAGGACCAGGGTATTGGCAAAAAGGGCATTGTTGTCAAAGTTCTCCATGGACAGTTCCCTGGCAGGAACAGCCTTCTGGGTGCATGCCAGGGCTTCATCGATCTCATCCACGAATGCCGGATCGTAAAGGATAAGACCATCATCCGCCACCGTGTCCTTAAATCTTTTATAAGCGGCGCTTGACAGGGCAATAAAATAATCTGGAGATTCGCACATGGGACTATCAATGATGTCCTGGGAAAGAACCACCTGGCTTCTTACATAGCCGCCACGCATCTCGGTGCCGTGGCTTTTGAGCATGGCAACGTGAAGGCCCTGCTTGACCCCTGTCTCCCCGATGATTTGGCCGAGCCTCACCACCCCTTGTCCGCCAAACCCGCTTGCAACTATCTCGATTCTGTTTTTCATATTGTTCCTGTCCTCCTGATTTTCTCCACTGTCTCGTGCACAAATTGAGAAAACTCAGGTCTTGAGTTGGTGGCATCGTGCCATATGCCAGTGGCCCAAAAGGTGTCTTCCTTTTCTTTGCCTAGAGGAGCGGAATGATCCCTGATCCACCGGAAGATATTTACCTGATTTCTCGATCCCAGCTCCCTTGCCCCAAAATTTGTGGGGCAGGGAAAGGGCATGTGTATCAGAGAGAAGCCCGTGTTGAGGATTCCCTTTTTGACCGTCTCCACAGCCCAGGCCCCGTCCATGGCCACGTGGCGGGCGAGAAATGTGGCTCCCGCACCTTTGAGAATCTTCAGGACGTCCATGCCTTCGCTCATCAGGTTGTGCTCGAACATGCCGTAAGGACTGCTGTCGGTCTTGCTCCCCTGGGGTGTGGTCCAGCCGTACTGCCCCCCTGTGGACTGATAACCCAGGTTATCGTTCACGATAACCGTCATATCGGCATTTGACCGTGCGGAGTGTATGAGATGGGTCAGACCGATCCCAAAGGCATCCCCATCGCCGACAGTCAAAATGAGTTTTTTCTCCGGCGGCAGGGCTATACGAAGCCCCCTGGCAATGGCGTAAACCCGGCCGTGAGTTCCGGCAAATCCGTCCCCCTTCCAGGTGGCAAACGTCTGTCTTCCGGCACACCCGATTGAGGTCCCCCAGACAATATCCGGCACCTCGAGGCCGAGTTCTTTTACGGCCTGAATGACGATTTTATGGTTCATCCCCAGCCCGCAGCCGGAGCATGCCGTGCTGGGTATCTTTCTGGAACGTAGATACCTCGATGTGATTTCCGTTGCGCTGTATTCCATCTACCATGCCTCCAGTTTCCAGCCTTTACGGGCAAGCGGTTCATTTTTTAGGATCTTTTCAAAGGTCTCGATCAGATCAGGGATAGTGGGCAGGTCTCCGCATGAACCTAAGAAATGCACCTTGGAATCCTTTGGTACCGCCCGCTGGACTTCGCGGACGAGTTGACCATCCCAATTAAGCTCCACTGCCAGGTATTTGGTCTTGGCCGCAAAAAGGTCGTCCGGGAAAGGCCACAGGTTGATCAGCCTGAGGGCGCCAACTTTAAGGCCCTGATCTCTCGCCTTTGAAACCGCCGTGTTTACAACACGCGATGGGGTCCCGTATGATACCACTATCATATCAGGATCATCATCCATGAATTTCTTGTCATAGTGGTGGTTAAAAAGATCCCTGTGGTTGCGGACCTTGTAAATCAGCCGATAGGCGTGCTTGTGGTGGGCCTCCACCTCTTCAATATCGTATCCCTCTTCCGTTGGTGTCCAGTCGGAACAGAGGGCACCCGTATTGTGGCCCAGGACCACGGGAGGTATATCAATCT
>JAUVRS010000022.1 GCA_030597505.1 Desulfobacteraceae bacterium | reverse complement strand
TGCGCCGATTGAGCGAAACCACAGGAATAGCAACACTCTTCCGAGGATTTCACGATTGAGGCGCGGTCGAAGATGATCTGAAGATGGCATGCGAAAATGTGAAGTTATTTTTGCGCGAGCCCTTAGTGAAGGGAAAGATATGAAAACAGATTTACCGGAAAAGGCACGACTTTTGAGCCGATTGAAAGAGGGCAACTTCAACGTCCCCGATTTTATCTATGTTCCAGCATCCGATTTTGAAAACGAAAATTTTGAAGCCCTAAAAGATTTTCTTCTTACCCACCGTGAAGGTTTTAAAGTCATTGCACGAAGTGTCCATCCCCAGGAAGAATTTTTCACTTCCGGGCCCTTTGTTTCCCTGGAGACATATGCTGATTTGGATGGGATTCAATATGTAAGAAAGCGGATTATTACCTATGGTAAAACAGCCCATAAACTTTCGGTGGCGAGACAACAGAAATTTAACAAAGCACCTCAAATCGACCTGGATGAAATGGGTATCATTGTGATGCCTTTTATTGATGGGACAAGCGTCATGGCAAAAATGCTGGGAGATCAGTGGGAATTCGGTTATTGTCGGGACAGAATCCATAAAGTCCAAAGCGAACCTTATATAACCAGAACTCCTTGTGATACCAAACTTCTCCAAGTATCTGAAGATATACAAAAATATTTGGGGTTTAAATGTGAAATTGAATATATAATTTCAGGTAACGGAGAAATCCACGTTGTACAGTCAAAGGATATCTCTCACATTGAAACCCTGGCGCAAAAAGAAAGCGAAAGATCTATCAAACTGGATGGTGTACGCCGGATAAGAAAACGAAGAAATTATCGTGAACGGCCGACGTATGTAATGGACAACAAGGCGTTTTACATAAGTATCATAGACAAATGTGAAGACATGATACATGGAAAAGACAGGCCACAGACAACTATCAAAAATATTCTTGAGAGCATTTCCAGCTATGAGGAAGAACTTGAAGAGTTTGCATTAACACATCAACGGTTTGCTGTCCTTGGATTATCGATTCGAGTCCCCGAGGACCTCTCCCAGATAACGAATCATTTCCTTGATGAAATACCCGATTCACAGAGACGGTTATCCAAAGCCCTTCACGATAATGTTTATAAAAGAGATTATTTTTTGTCTGAAGCCGACACACTATTGGCAAAGGACGCGGTAAGGCTCAACCTCTGCAGCCATGATGCTTATGGCATAGATACGGTACGGAATCCGTTATGGTCTGTGTATTGGTACGTTGACAAACATGACAAAATAGTTAAACAATTCAATAGATTAGACTTCAAGACCGGAGACACGGTTGGTATTGATATAAATCTTGAAGAAAAGCCAACCGTTTATCGTCTGTAACCGAAGAGAGCTTCAGTCTACTACAATTTGAATGGTTCATGGAGTTTGGGGGCAATATGGCCAGAAAAGAAAAAACCGGAAATAAGTATGTGAAAAAGGAGACAACGCTGATTATGGTCTTTGTCTCATTGGGCGTCGGTTTCCTCGGGGGGATCGTTTTTAGTGTATTTCAAACCGGACCTGAGGCCCCTTCACCCGTATCTGTGCAACCACAACAGCAGGTGTCCCAGACTGAGACTCTTCTTAAAGAGCAGATGGCAAGGATTGAGGCCCTCACAAAAAAAACATCTCAAAACCCAAAGGATTCTGGGGCATGGGCCCAACTGGGGGACCTCTATTTTGACACCAACAGATATAAAAAGGCCATATGGGCCTACAAAAAGTCTTTGGAATTAAATAGTAACAATGTTGCCGTTTGGACCGATCTGGGGGTTATGTATCGCCGCAACAGCCAACCGAAAGAAGCCATCAAAGCCTTTGATAAGGCCATAGAAACCGACCCCTTACATGAAATTTCACGATTCAACAAGGGTATCGTCTTTATGCATGACCTAAACGATCCCAAAGGTGCTATCAAGGCCTGGGTTGAGCTGACCCAGGTGAACCCACTCGCCAAGGCACCTAATGGTCAACTAGTGACGGATCTCGTCGAAAGATTTAAAGCGAAAACCAACTAAGGGGGAAAAAAGGGTGCAATAGCTCAATAAGTAGCGGATTTAGTTCACAGTGGCGGGACATACAGACATTTCTTTTAAGAGGCGCAATTTAAGTTCTTACACCGCATCTGCCACGCCCCAAATACCTTAACCAATCTGCCCAGGACAGGCGGGGCAGCCAAACGTAATAGGGACAATCTCTTAGGGGCTGTTCCGGGCAGGATTGTAAACCTCACCGCCGTGATGCGAGTATCTTCTGGCTTTTGCGCCTCTTAAAAGAAATGTCTGTATGTCCCGCAATCGCCAGTCGTTATCCAGAGATGTCCGCATAAATTCGGGTTCCCCGAAATATTGAGCGGATACAAAAGGGTCAATAAAGGCTTTGCATATTCCTTTTTAAGTTCACGGAACGTAGAGGACCACGAGCAACTCGCATTCCTTCTCCCCGGGATTGGCCAGGTGGTGTTCGAGATAGGCATTGAACCGAAGAGACTCCTTCTCAGCCAGTCTTTTTTTCTCTTTTTCCACAGTGATTTCGGCCTCGCCTGAAACCACATAGACAAACTCCTCGCCCTCATGCCGGTACCGAACCCCTTTGTGGGCTGTTTTTGGTGGGATCAACACCGAAAAAGCCATGAGATGTTTGTCGGCCTCGGGCGGTGTGAGGGTTTTGTACGAATAGTGTTCCGTCCGTTTGGCTACCTCCTCCAGCCGCTGGGTCTCTGTGTCATGGGCTGTCAGAAAGGTACCGGGATCAAGATGCATGGTCCTTGCCAGTTGGATCAAAAGAGCGACCGACGGCTCCACCTGACCATCCTCAACCCATCCAAGATATTCGTCCGAACAGCCTGCCAGTTTGGCAAGCTCCTGTACGTTGAAATTTTTCTTTTCACGTGACTGCCGGATTCGTTGGCCAATCGATTTGGGCTCTTCTGTGACCATTTTTCTTATCCTTTCAGACTATTTCAGGTAATGTACTCCCGCCTCATATCTGTACTGTCTCACAAAACAGATGAGATGACTGCCGCTGATATCCCGGATGACAGTAGGACCTGGACTTTCATATCCAAGCGTCACAGCATAGGCAAGCAGGTTTTGTGTGTCAAGCAGGAATTTACCACTGCGGAAAGTTTGGAGAACATTGACACCCAAAACCTGAAACTTACGTCAAAGGCACTTTTTGTCTGATATTTTTATATCTAGTGCTTGACAAGCAACCTGTTCTTCGGGTAATATTCTTGTGGTAGAAGTAGGCTAGAAAGTTGGGGCCAAATCAGAGGAGGCTATGACCTCCTTTTTTTGGGAACCCCGTTATGTTAAATTTAACATATGCTCCGGGTTACCACAGCAAAAGCAAAAAAAAAGGCGGGTACGCCGTTGACCTGAAAAAAGAGTGATGGAATCCTTTGACAAACTGTTGACCTCTTCGGGTAAATCCCACGGTCATCTCTGTCCGGGCCAGGTGGTTGGTGTACGGATGGGCATATTGGGGTGCCGTCTCATCGGTCTGGACGACCCCGGCTGTCACGATCAAATCAAAAAGCTCATCGTCTATGTGGAAATGGACCGGTGCACCGCAGATGCAGTTGCCCATGTCACCCATGTCAAATTGGGGCGAAGGTCACTCAAATTTGTGGACTACGGAATCATGGCAGCAACCTTTCTCAACCTGGAAACCGGAGAGGCCTTTCGTATACTTTCAACTGAAGAGGCACGTGATCTTACCCCGTTTTATGCCCCGGAGATCTTGGATAAATCACAACAGCAGTTGGAGGCCTATAAGCGAATGCCGGACAGCGTTCTGTTTCGGGTTCAGCAGGTTAAGGTCCCCCTCAATGAATTTGATCTCCCCGGCCCTACCCGGAGCAAAATCCCCTGCACCCAATGCGGTCAATTAGTCAGGGATCACCGTGAAGTAGTCCTGGATGGTATCACACTTTGCCGTCCTTGCGCCCACGGGGCATATTTCAAAGATGCCCGGGAGATCACGTTTGCGGATATGAATTGGGCGCCCAATAAAGACGACCCCGATCTGCGCCTCCGAGCGGCTGTCTGAAAACGTTCAAATAAAAACAATTTTTTAACCATGG
Organism: Desulfobacteraceae bacterium; assembly: GCA_030597505.1. Taxonomy (GTDB): domain Bacteria; phylum Desulfobacterota; class DSM-4660; order Desulfatiglandales; family Desulfatiglandaceae; genus JABMQV01. The sequence goes on along the minus strand of JAUVRS010000022.1, from coordinate 11,743 downwards.
ATACGACATAATGCTAAAAACAATTCCAATAGAAAAGGCGGTCGGAAAAACCCTATCGCACGATATAACTGAAATTCGTCCTGGTGAATTCAAAGGCCCGGCCTTCCGAAAAGGGCACACTGTATGCGAGGAAGAGATATGTCATTTCCAACGGCTGGGGAAAAATCATCTTTATGTCATCGACCTGGAAAAAGATGAAATCCATGAAAACGAGGCTGCAGCGATCTTAGCCAAGGCCCTTTCCGGAAAAAATATCGTATGGGAAAATGATCCAAAGGAAGGAAAAATAAGTCTATTTGCTGAGAATGACGGAATCCTTATTGTGGATACTTTGGCCCTCGCTGCCTTTAACATGGTTGATGAGGTCATGTGCGCCACGCTTCACAACCACACCTTGGTGAAAAAGGGGGATCTGGTAGGAGCCACACGTGCCATCCCGCTTGTTATGAAACAGGCCCCGGTAGAACGAGCCGCAGCCATCGCCCGCCAAAACGGGCAGGTGCTGTCCATCCGGCCTCTTTCCCAAACCCGGGTCGGTCTGGTGATCACCGGAGAGGAGGTTCACAAAGGACTGATCGAGGATCGCTTTGCACCCATCCTCACCGAGAAAGTTGAAACCCTGGGTTCAAAAGTGACAGCCATTGATTTTGCCCCGGATGACGCTAAAATCATCAGCCGGGTTATTCGATCTCAACTGGACGGGGGGTGCGATTTGCTTATCCTAAGCGGCGGGATGAGTGTTGACCCCGATGATGTAACCCGCCACGGCATCAGACTGGCTGGTGCGGAAGAAATTCATTACGGTGCCGCCGCACTTCCGGGCGCCATGTTCCTCATGGCCTATCTTGATGGGTCTCCGCTTTTGGGAGTCCCTGGCTGCGCCCTCTATCACAAGATCACGGTCCTTGACCTTGTTTTGCCCCGGGTTCTTGCCGGAGAGAAAATTGGCAAAAAAGAACTCGCCTTGATGGGTCACGGGGGTCTTTGTCGCGATTGTCCTGAATGCACCTATCCCCATTGTGCCTTTGGGAGAGGTATGTGACAGTGGCACTGAAGATCCTGCTTATCAATCCACCCTATCGGACACTCACCTCCCGTTTTGGCACCGGGCATCAGATTCCCATCGGTCTTTTGATGGTTGGCGGACCGCTATTGGATGCAGGCCATAAAGTCAGGCTGCTGGATGCGGAGCGTCTCCATCTGTCATATGGCAAAATAGTCCACGCGGTAAAACAAATCTCACCGGATATTGTGATGACCGGACACGCCGGCTCAACCCCTGCCCATCCGGTTTGTGCAAAAATGCTGACGGAAATCAAAAGGGTCTGCCCGGAGGTACTTACGGTCTATGGCGGGGTCTACCCCACCTTCCATGCAGAGGAAATTCTCGGTCAAGAGGACGGAATAGATGTGATCGTACGAGGGGAAGGTGAGGCAACAAGTCTTGAGGCTGTTCAGGCGATCGAATCAGGGACGTCTTTCCACCTCGTTAAAGGGATCGCCTTTCGGGAGAAAGGGAAACCCAGACTTACGCCTCCGCGGCCCCCCATTGAAGATCTCGACGCCTTTCGAATTGGGTGGGAACTTATAGAAGACTGGGATCATTATCAGTGTTTTGGGTTGGGGCGGGCGGCAATCATCCAATTTTCCCGTGGTTGCCCTCACCTGTGTACGACCTGTGGACAACGGGATTTTTGGGTGAGCTGGCGCTATCGCGACCCAAAAAAAGTGGCCGATGAGATCGAATGGCTCTACCGGACCTTTAATATTCGCTTCCTCTCATTGGGGGACGAAAACCCCACCACAAACGAACCGGCATGGCGGCGATTCCTTGAAGAGATGGCTGCACGCAAACTCCCGGTGCATTTTTTTGCCTCTATCAGGGCCTCTGACATTGTTCGCGATAAAAAAATCCTGGACCTTTACCGAGAGGCAGGGATACTCTACGTTCTTATCGGAGTAGAATCCACCGATCCCGAGGTGCTCACAGCGATCAAAAAAGGCTCCACGACACGGGACGATCTGGAGGCATGCCGTCTTTTCAAACAGCATGGAATTTTTTCAATACTCGGGTATATGGTGGGGTTAAAAGAAGAAACATGGGGTACTTTCCGCACCGCCATCCGTCAACTCACTCATTACAACGGAGATTTTGTAAACGTTGTACACGTTACCCCGCACAGATGGACCGACTTTGGAAGACGAATCCAAAATCATTTGTTGATCCAGCGTGACCTGAGTAAATGGGACTATCGCCATCAGATCATCGCCCAACCAAGCCTTTCCCCCTGGGAGATGTTTTTTGCCGTCAAATGGCTTGAATTGCGGCTCCACGTAAGGGCTGGAAGGTTGCGGTCATTTTTGAAATTAAAAAACCGTTTTTCCCGTCAACAACTGTTGTGGACGTTTAGGCACACGACGCTTCTGTGGCTTGGAGAGGCTGTCAGCGGTTTGGGCGAACTCTTTCTAGACACAGTTGGACGTTCCAGGGATATGTTCAAAGGGATCAAAGTGCCCTTTTTGATACAATCCAAGAAATTTTATTTGAATTTTATGCCACATTGTGGCACACGTCTTAAAACAATGAAAAAAAGGTCTTCATCTCAGATGGTGCTCGACCAAAAGCCCTCTTTTTCGGGTCAAACCTTCGGAACAGAAACCACCAAACAATGACCCAAACAGCCATGCACGGATAATGACCTCATGGGCTTTTTGCGCAAGCCCTTAGTGCGTCAGTTTTTGCCATGGTCGTTTTGGAATAAGGTATGTGGAAATAAGTCGAGGAGAAACAGTTCGGAGAGTGCAAAATCATCGGGGGTGTGTTTAATAGAATTGCGTCGACTAAGTTGGGAGGTTTCTTGTGAAAATCATAGTTCCAATAAAACGGGTTCCTGATCCGGAAAAAGCAGATAAGGTGAGGATTAGCGAAGACGGCAAACAGCTGATTTTTGATGGGCTTGACTGGAAGCCCAACCCCTTTGACGAGTATGCGGTTGAAACCGCCCTCAGACTAGTCAAAGACTCTGGCGCAGACCAGACTGCAAACGAGGTCATCGTTGTCAGCATCGGCCCCGAAGAGGCCACCCACCAGGTCCTCTGGTGTCTTGCCATGGGAGCTGACCGGGGCATGTTGATCTCGGGAGACGACCGTGAACTCGACGCAACCGTGGTCGCACGGGCTATCGCAAAGCTGGTTAAAAAGGAATCACCCGATCTTATACTCATGGGGAAACAGACTGTTGATGGTGATTCCAATCAGACTGCCCAGATGTTGGCAGGGATGCTCGGCTGGCCCCAGGCAACATTTGCCGGAAGGATCGAGACTCCGGCCGACCTTTCAAGCGCCACGGTCACCCGTGAGGTGGATGGGGGGAGTGCGACCGTTACCGTAAAATTTCCGGCCTTGATTTCTGTGGACGTCCGTATCGTGACCCCTCAGGCCGTAAATAACAACATGAGCCCCCCGGATGAATTGAACCGGGACGGCGCGCGTTTTGCGTCCCTTCCCGGCATCATGAAGGCCAAAAAGAAACCCTTGGAGAGACTTACACTGGAGGATCTGGGGGTGGATACCAGCCAACGTGTCAAGACAATTTCGTATTCCCGGCCGGCAGCTCGAAGTGGGGGTATTATCCTCGAGACTGTGGAAGAACTTGTTCAAAAACTCAAAGAAGAAGCCAGGGTTCTTTAGGGTTTGGAAAGGAAATAGACATGGATAACATTCTCGTCATCGCACAGGTCTTTGACGGCCAGGTAAAAAAATCAACAAATGCAACCATTACATTTGCCTCTCGGGTGGCCGCTTTTACTGGTGGCTCCTATTCGGTCATGGCCCTTGGGGACGACCTCAGCGGGCAGACCGAAGATTTGAGCCACCTTGGTGCCCAAAAGGTGATATTGGCCGAGGCCCCCGGGATCGATCAGGGATTGGGCGAACAATGGGTGCCCATAATAGAACAGGTTGTTCGTAAAGGTTCTTTCAAAATCATCGCCAGCCCTTCGTCCAGTATTGGCAAAGATGTCCTGCCAAGGCTGGCCCAAAGCCTGAAAGCCGGTATGGCCAGCGACGTGACGGACGTCTCTTATGAGAGTGACAATCTTTTCTATGTCCGCCCCATGTATGCAGGGAATGTCAACTGTACTGTACAGATCACCACCGAGACAGAGGTAGTTACGGTTCGTCAAACCGAGTTCGATCCGTTTGAGGCCATTGCCGAGGAGAGCCCCGTGGAGAGAATTGATATTCCCCCGCCGGACATGGCTGTCGAACGAATTGAGTTCAATGGTTTTGAAAAATCGATTTCTGAAAGACCTGATCTGCCCGATGCAAAGATAGTTGTTTCCGGTGGCCGGGGACTCAAGTCGGGCGAAAATTTCAAGATTATTGAGGAACTGGCCGATCTGATCGGTGGTGCCGTAGGTGCCACCCGCGCTGCAGTGGATGCGGGGTTCATACACAACGATTTCCAGGTGGGACAAACAGGAAAAATCGTCGCACCGGATCTTTACATTGCCGTGGGGTTGTCTGGTGCCCTTCAACACGTGGCAGGGATAAAATCTTCAAAGGTGATTGTGGCAATCAACAAGGACGAGGAAGCCCCCATTTTCCAGGTCTCAGATTATGGTATTGTTGCTGATCTCTTCAAGGCCGTCCCTGAACTGATCGAAGAAATCAAGAAAACAACATAGAGATTTTATGAAATAGACATGATGTCTATCTGAAAGTCCCTATAGGACCTGGTGTCCAAACGAAAACCACCTGGTTTTCGTTTGGATACTAACATCTCCCAACCCCAAAATATCCGCCCCGCCTTTGGTCTCCCGGCCCCGGCCGCCCAATTTGACACCCCAGGGGCTAAATGGTAGTAATCTTGAAAAAGCGACAAGGAAAAATCAAATCCAGCGCTTTCAAAAATATAATCTGATGGCCTTGCCATAAACCATGGAACGGAAAAAAAAGACAAAAGTTGCTGTCGGTCTCAGCGGTGGTGTAGACTCTTCGGTTGCCGCCGCCCTTCTAAAAGAGGAGGGTCATGAGGTTGTGGGTATTGCCATGGAAATATTTGATGGCTCGGTGGCCCTGAAAGAAGCCCAGGGGCATGCCTGCTACGGACCGGAGGAAAAAGAAGACATGGATATGGCGGCTTCGGTCTGCCGGAGGCTTGGCATCCCATTTCACATAATAGACCTCAAAGCGGAATACCAAGAACATGTTATCAATTATTTCCGGAGTGAGTATCTTTTGGGGAGGACACCAAACCCTTGTATCGTGTGCAACCAGAGACTCAAGTTTGGTTTTCTTTTGGAAAAGGCACGCCAGACGGGAATCAATTTTGAATTATTTGCGACCGGCCACTATGCCCGGATTGTAAAATCAGGAGATCGTTTTCTCCTCCGAAAATCAATAGATTTATCCAAGGACCAAACCTATTTTTTATACACGCTAACACCCGGGCAGCTTTCATCCACGCTCTTTCCTATAGGGGTCTACCACAAAAAGAAAATAAGAGAAATAGCCGTTTCACTTGGCCTTGAAACAGCTTTACGCCCCGAAAGCCAGGACTTTATTGTAGGGGGCAATTACGCTGCCCTTTTTGCCAGTGACGAAACAAGAGAGGGCGATATCGTGGATATAGATGGGAATATCCTCGGGAAACACGCGGGTATTGTTCACTATACCGTTGGTCAACGCCGGGGGTTGGGTATTTCGTCTCCGCAACCGCTTTATGTCAATAAGATCGATGCACAAAAAAACAGGGTAGTGGTGAGCAAAAAGGAAGCCCTTTTTGCGGACGGCCTTATTGCCACAGACCTGAATCTGCTGGCTGTCGAAAGGCTCGATAGACCCTGCCAGGTAAAGGCAAAGATCCGCCTGGGACACAAAGAAGTCGATGCAACCGTGTCTTCGTATGAAGACAATAAGGCAAAGGTAGTCTTCAACAAACCGCAGCTTTCCGTATCTCCCGGACAGTCAGTGGTCCTTTATACAGATGATATGGTGCTCGGCGGAGGGATTATTGAAAGGGCAATTTGACTAAACCCTAACGTTGCATAAAGTTTGAGTTCAAAACGCTATAGATTGGACCAAATATTTATGCAACGTTAGGGTAAACGGAGGTATCTCTTGTTATGCGTTCGGACATACTAAAAAAGGGTATTGAAACCTTGCCCCATCGGGCCTTACTGATGTCAGCAGGTTTGGATAAAAAAGACCTCGTTTTGGGGAAACCCTTTATCGGTGTTGCAAACAGTTTCACTGACATGATCCCCGGTCATATCCATCTAAACGAGTTGACCAGGGAGGTAAAAAGAGGCATCAGAGACGCAGGGGGGGTTCCCTTTGAATGGGGCGTCCCCGGTGTGTGTGACGGTATTGCCATGTTTGTGGAGATGCGGCTGAGCCTTCCAAGCAGGGAGCATATTGCCGAAAACATTGAAATCATGACCCTGTCACATTCGTTGGATGGATGGGTGGGGGTCACCAATTGCGATAAAATCACACCTGGTATGCTGATGGCGGCGGGTCGGCTTAATCTGCCATCCATTCTCCTTACCGGCGGCCCCATGAAGGCAAATGTCGTGGAGGGAAAAAAGTGCCATCCCATTCAAGGTTATGGGCTTGTGGGTCAGGTAAAGGGCGGTGCCATGAAAGCCGAAAAAGCCGAAGAGATGCTTTCATCCATGTGTTGCGGACCAGGATCTTGTGTTGGTCTTTTCACGGCAAATACAATGGCGGTTGTTACGGAGACACTGGGAATGTCTCTGGAAAGATGTGCCACAACCCTGGCCATTGACCCCTTAAAGAAAAAACAGGCCTATGAGTCAGGAAAAAGGGTTGTGGAGCTGGTAAAAGAGAACATTACACCACGCCATATTATGACAGCGGAGGCCTTCAAAAACGCTATACGTGTGGATATGGCCATGGGGGGTTCCACCAATACGGCCTTACATATCCCGGCCGTAGCCAGGGAAATGGACATTGATATTGAAGTGGATCTATTTGACGAAATCTCTCGAGACACACCAAACCTGTGTTCTATTATCCCGTCCGGCCCCTATGAGATGGCGGACATTGACGAGGCAGGCGGTGTACCGGCCGTCCTAAACCGCTTGAAGGATATGATAGAGGATTCCCTCACGGTCACGGGGACCTCCTTAAGAAAGATAGCAGAAGAAGGACAAGTGCTGGATGATACCGTGATCAGGCCCCTCCACAACCCCTATCACACCCAGGGAGGTATTGCCGTATTGAGGGGCAATATTGCAGCCAGCGCAGTAATAAAACAAACTGCCCTTGAAAAAGAGATGCTGGTATTTTCCGGACCTGCAAAGGTCTTTTTTGAAGAAAAAGATTTGCTTGCAGCAATTGAAGCAAAAAAAATCGTTGATGGAGATATTGTGGTGCTGCCATTCCAGGGACCGGCAGGCGGGCCGGGAATGCCCGAGATGTTAACTCCCACCGATGCCATAAAGGGGGCAGGGCTTACGGGAGTGGCCTTGCTTACAGACGGAAGGTTTTCAGGGGCCACCTCGGGTCCCTGCATTGGACACATTGAAATGGAGGCTTACAACGGGGGGGTAATCGGTGCCATAAGGGATGGGGATATCATAGAAATTGATATACCTGAAAGAAGGTTAAATGTCAGACTCGATGATTCGGAAATCAGAGGACGGTTGAGGGACGTAACGCCCCCCGATAGAAAACTTACACCATTCCTGAAGCATTACAGGGAAAGGTTTTCAAAAACCAATTGTTATGGCAAATAGATCCGGACTGGAGAACCACCCAATGAAAAAAAGAGTTGTTATTACCGGATTGGGACCGATCACCCCCATAGGGATAGGAAAAGAAGAATTCTGGGCCTCTTTGATCGCCGGCAGATCCGGGGCAAGAAAAATCGACTTTGAAGATTATGATATGGATCAGTACACCTCGCAGATCGCCTGTACTGTTGAGGGATTTTCCTTGGCTAATTTTATCCAGAGAGGAAAAGATTTCAGGTATTTTGGGAGAACATCCGAATTTGCAATGTCTGGGACCAAGCTGGCCCTTGATGACGCCGGTATTGATCTCGAATTTGTCAAAAAAAAGAAGGAACCGGGAAAATTCATTATGAAGGGTGTAAACCCTGAGGAAGTCGGGACGATCCTGGGGGTTGGCGCTCAAAACATGGACCTGTGCGAAAAATGGTTTATACGGTTCTTGGAATCCAATGGCCCAAGGAAGGTTTCTCCATTTGCGCTTCCCCATGTCCAGATATGCTCCGTGGCAGTTAATGTCACCATGAAATTCGGGATAAAAGGAATTGCGTCGAATGTCTCCACCGCCTGCGCCTCCTCAAACCATGCCATGATAGACGCATACAAACAGATCCTTTTTGGCGAAGAAAAAATTATGGTAACAGGCGGAGCTGATGCCTGTATCACTCCATTTGTCTTTGGGGGTTTTGTTGCTTTGAATGCCATGAGCAGAAGAAACGAAGAACCTGAAAAGGGATCCAGACCCTTTGACAAAAACCGGGACGGTTTTGTCATGGGGGAGGGTTCGGGGATTGTCATCCTCGAAGAACTTGAACACGCCCTGGATAGAGGCGCCCACATCTATTGTGAGATGACCGGGTATGGAACCACCTCAGACGCCTACCATATCACCATGCCCGACCCAAGCGGAGAGGCTCAGGCAAGGGCCATTAAGATTGCGTTAAAGACAGGAGCATGCTCGCCTGAAGAGATCGACTATATCAATGCCCATGGAACATCCACCCCACTAAATGATCCCATTGAGACGCTGGCAATAAAAGAGGTCTTTGGCGGGCATGCCTACGATGTGCCTATAAGCTCGACAAAATCCATGACCGGTCATCTGATAGGAGCGTCAGGGGGAATAGAAACCATTGCCATCGCGCTCACCATAGAAAGGGGGAAGATACACCCCACAATAAATCTTGAAACCCCGGATGAACATTGTGATCTCAACTATGTGCCAAACATTGCAATAGAAAGACCCGTAAGAAAGGCAATAAACAACAGCTTTGGGTTCGGAGGGCAAAACGCCTCAATTTTGCTAGAAAGCTATGTCAATTAAATCCGGCGGGAACCTACCCTGCCCCACAAAACCCCTTGGAAAATCAGGCCTTATCAGAATGTTCGGGTTAGTGTCAGAAAAAAGGTATCTTGGCTGCCTGATCTTATTTATAATGTGTCTGGTCGTTCCTCTTTCTGCCATGTGTTCCCAGAGTGGAGGTAAAGAAAAAATGGGCAAAAAAACAAATCGAATCGTTAGAAAAACGTTTGGAGACGGGAGATGGTTTCCGGGCAACCGAAGGACCTTGGCCGCCACGGTCAATGGATATATCGAAAATGCCAAAATTGATAATCTTGGTGGCAGAATTGTCGCCGCCATTGCCCCGCATGCAGGCTACACCTACTCCGGAAAAGTGGCGGGTTACGCATTTCGTGCCATAAAAGATAATGCCATGCGCGGTCATCACCCGGACACGGTCCTGGTGTTTGGGATAAGCCATCGAGGGGGAGGGAAGGGAGTCGCAATAATGGATGGCGATGCCATCGAGACCCCGCTTGGCGAAGTGGCGCTTGATCGGGAAGCAGCTGAGTTGCTGGTGTCGGAAAGCCCGAGAATATCCTTTAACTATGCCCCCCATGCGGGCGAACATTCGGCAGAAAACGAAATCCCTTTTATCCAGGAAGCGCTACCGAATACAAAAATTGTTGTCGGCCTTATTGGTGACCATGACCGTGAAACCGTCGATGACCTGGTAAGAGCACTCGGCGTGCTCTCAAAAAAGAAAAAAATTCTGGTGATTGCAAGCTCTGATATGCTCCATGACCCAGACTATTCGCTTGTAACCCGTATAGATGGGGAAACACTTGAAAAAGTAAAGGCCATGGATTGGGATACGATCAGGGAGGAGTGGCGTCCATCCAAGCAGATTTTCTGCGGAATAATGCCGGTCCTCGCGGCAATGCAGTTTGCAAAATCCCAGGGTTGCCAAAAGGGTATAGTTCTTAACTATCGAAACAGTGGCGATGATTTTCCTGACAGCCGGGGTCAGTGGGTTGTTGGTTATGCCTCCGTGGTCTTTGTTGTACCCGAGTGAATAAAACAGCCCATTCCTTAACACGATATTCCGCAAAAAACATGCGTAACCGTTCACGGTTTACAGTTATCGGTTCACGGTTGAAAAAACAGAGGGTACAGGAGAATTATGAAAATCATTGTTTCCGGTTCACTGGCATATGACAGGATTATGGATTTTCCCGAATATTTCTCGGACCATATCCTCCCAGAGAAAATACACGTTCTGAACGTCTGTTTCCAGGTAAACAGCGTCAAGGAAAATCTCGGTGGCACAGCGGGCAATATCGCTCATGCCCTCAATCTCATGGGTGAGACGCCAAAAATATCCGCCACCATCGGTCATGATTATCACAAGTACTTCGAATGGTTCACAAAAAGCGGTGTATCCATCGAGAACATAAAAATTATCGAAAATGAATTAACTGCAGGCGCCTATATAACCACTGACCGGGCTGACAATCAGATCACCGGGTTTAACCCCGGCGCCATGAAATATTCCTCGTCCCTGGATTTTGGCAAACTGGATCCAAAAGAGACCCTTGTTATCATCTCCCCCGGTAATCTTGAGGACATGATTGACTACCCGCGCCAATGTAAAAACAGTGGAATCGACTATATCTTTGACCCTGGACAATCATTGCCCATGCTAAACGCAAAAGATCTGCTCCAGGCCATTGACGGCTGCCGAATCCTGATCTCAAATGATTATGAGCTGGATCTGATCATAAACAAGACCGGCCTAAACAGAAAAACCTTGTTCGAGCACGCAGGTGCGGTCATTACAACCTTGGGAGAAGCCGGTTCACAAGTCTTTACATCTGACAACGAAATCCATATCCCTGTTTACAAAGCAAAGCAGGTCACTGATCCGACAGGCGCTGGTGATTCATACAGGGGCGGGCTGATCAGTGGTCTGCTAAAGGGCAAGGGCCTGGAGGAATGCGCCAGAATGGGCAGCGTATGCGCTTCCTTTGCAGTAGAGTGTTATGGTACGCAGGAATACAGTTTCACCCCCGAGGAGTTTAACCAAAAATTTAACAGCCACGACTGATGGGTCCAAACTTTCAAGGAAATCGTCTCCTGCAAACAACTTTTTGTTTTGCGTCCGGCAGGTCCCCCTCTTTATACCAGCAAACTCACAAAAGATTCCTTGATATCTCTTCTCTGCTGCGTTAAATCTTCACTGTTATGAAAATCGCAATCTGCCAGATAAATCCGGTTATAGGTGATCTCGAATATAACTCATCCCTAATCAAGAATGCGGCCAAAACCGCCAAAGAATCCGGGTGCGTGCTTGCAGTCTTTCCGGAGATGTCTCTCTTGGGATATCCGCCAAGAGACCTGTTGGAAAAACCCGCCTTTATTGACAAAAACCTGGCACAACTAAATAAACTTTCATCTGAAATATGGGGTATTTCAATCCTTTGTGGGTATGAAGACAGAAACCCTCTCGCAACCGGAAAACCTTACATAAATGGTGTCGCCCTTATCCGGGATGGTCAAGTGATCTCCAAAGGGGGGAAAAGACTATTACCCGCCTATGATGTATTTGATGAGACCAGGTATTTTGAACCTTCCCGGGAAAGCATGATCTTTGAACTGGAAGAAAAAAGGTGGGGTGTCACCCTGTGCGAGGATGTATGG
>JAUVRS010000312.1 GCA_030597505.1 Desulfobacteraceae bacterium | reverse complement strand
GTCGCAAAGGCCGAATTGGCCCAGTCATACATGCACCATCCAAATATGGACCGCTTATCGTTAAGCTGCATAACCCGTCCCCCCGACTCCACCAAATATAAAGGCCAGAAAGGCAGAGAACAATAGTTGGACAATCAAGGCAATCACGCACACACCAACGGCTCGAAAGGTACTCTGATAGTCGAGGGCCTGCTTTACAGCCACGACCGTGGCTACCAGCATCCAGACTGTGGTAACAAGGAATACAGGTGTCATGAGCCCCGGAATAATGCCGAATACCCCAATCAACCCGGGGGAGTTGGCAAATCCGATGGTACGGAGCAATTCACCGTAATCTGACCGGGTCTGTGGTTCTGGTAGAAGATTTGTCCCTACCATGTAAGTGATGAAGGCCCAGATGACCCAACCCACGAGGGCCATCACTATTGTCATGAAAATGCCACCCAGCCCTGCCTTTGAAATACTGCCAAATCCAGCTGAAATACCATAAAGAAACACCACTAACAGGGCTTGACGAATGGCTCCCTTGTCCGCTTCAACCTCCGCATACAGACCTGCATCCAGCTTGGCCGCTCGAAAAACGCGATTTCCAAAAGAGCCCATTTTATCGTCTCCCCTGATATCTCAAGTTTCGAGGAATCTCTCCTCCATCACCGACGATTATTCGATGATAACCGATTCAATCTGCAAGAGACGTTATGGTTGGCCTTTAAGCCCGATCTCTTCGGCCACATCTTGCATCCCTTTGATCGTATCCGAAATCAGATCTGAGAGCTCCATCCCCAACATCCCGGCACCTTTTTCAATAACAGATCGGTTTACACCGGCAGCAAACCGCTTATCCTTCCACTTCTTCTTTACGGATTTTGTCTTTACATCCAGCACGCTTTTGGATGGGCGGACCAGGGCCGTGGCCACCACCAGCCCCGTAAGCTCATCTATAGCATAGAGGACCTTTTCGAGTTCTGTCTGCGGTTCCACATCTATACAAATCCCCCAACCGTGGCTTATGGCTGCCCTGATATACTCCTCCGGCCAGGAGTTTTCCTTGAGAATCTCCTCGGTCTTGCGGCAGTGCTCTTCCGGGAACTGCTCATAATCAAGATCATGGATTAGACCGATAATCCCCCATTTTTCTTCGTCTTCTCCCCGCTTTCGGGCGGAATACCGCATGACCCCTTCAACTGCCAATGCGTGTTTGACAAGACTCACGCTCTTATTGTATTGCCTGAGAAGCGTATACGCCTCTTCACGTGTTGGAACCCGTTCGTTCATCACATCCCTCCTTTATAATCCGTATGATATCATGTATAATAAAAGCTTCTGGCCCAGACGACCAGACTTTGGGAGCCCCGGATGGCTTTTAAAGCTAGAGCTCGATTGAGAAATCAAAAGGCCTTTGAACTGTCGACCATCAAGGTCACGGGCCCATCGTTAACCAGATAGACATCCATCATTTCCTGGAATTGGCCGGAGGCAACCGGGATCTCCTCCTCACTCAAAAGCCAAATAAAGTGCTCGTAGAGTTTCTTTGCCTTTTCCGGCCGGGCCGCATGGGCAAATGAGGGTCTTCGTCCTTTTCGGCAATCCCCCCAGAGGGTAAATTGAGAAACCACAAGGGCCGCCCCCCCTGTCTCCTTCAATGAAAGATTCATAAAGCCCTTTTCATCCGGGAAGACCCGCAGATGAGCTATCTTCCTCGTCATGTATTCACAATCCTTCTCTGAATCACCCTCTCCAACACCCAATAAGATCAAAAGTCCCTTCCCGATGGAACCGACGGTCCTCCCCTTGACTTGGACTTTAGACTCTTTTACCCTCTGAATTACAGCTCTCATAACTCATGTATCCCCATTATTGAAACCAGCCCACGGTGCTCCGGTGGAGGGTAATAACATTCCGATGAAACCTTTATTGATTCTTATTAACCCCTGGATCTACGATTTTGCGGCCTATGACCTTTGGTCCAAACCGCTGGGGCTGCTTTATGTTGCGGCGGTTTTAAGAAACTGCGGATTTCAAACACACCTTATTGACTGTCTCGATACACATCATCCCCTGATGACAGGTGATCCCTCCATAAAAACCCCCAAACGGCGTTTATATGGGACCGGCAAGTATTGGCGGAAAGAGATCCCCAAGCCAGCGCCGCTCAGGGACATTTCCAGGTCTTACAGCGTCTATGGAATTTCGCGGAAAATATTTGAAAAAGAACTAAAATCAAACCAGCGGCCCGCCGCGATACTTGTAACCTCCCTCATGACCTATTGGTATCCGGGCGCTGTGGAGGCTATCGCCCTGGCCAGGGAACACCACCCGGGAGTCCCGGTTATACTGGGGGGCATATACGCCAGGCTGTGTAATAAACATGCCAGAAAGCATTCAGGCGCAGATAGTGTTGCAACCGTCTCAGACCCTGGTTCCTTTCTGGAGACCCTCGAACGACACGGTATCGAAGCGCCGGAACCATTGCCCAATCCATACCCTCTTCCCTACCCCGCCTTTGATCTCATAAAAAAAATTGAATATGTCTGTCTCCTGACCTCGACCGGGTGTCCCTTTCGCTGCCCCTATTGTGCCAGTCATTTCCTGAACCCTGAAATGAACCGCAGGGATCCCGCTGAGGTCCTGGGCGAAATCCTGTACTGGCACAAAGATTTTGGTGTTCGTGATTTTGCATTTTACGATGACGCGCTCCTGATCTCATCGGACACCCATCTGGGTGTTCTGCTGGAAGACCTGGAAAGATTGCGTCTTGGTCTTAGATTTCATACCCCGAATGCGCTCCACGTGAGAGAAGTCACCGCGGACATGGCAACCCTTATGAGGCGAAGCGGGTTTCGCACCATCCGCCTCGGGTTGGAGACATCGGACTTTGCTTTGCATCGCAACCTTGGCAATAAAGTCGCTGAAGGTGACTTCGAACGGGCCGTCGGCAATCTTCTGAGGGCCGGCTTTACAAGAAATGAAATCGGCGCCTATATCCTGATCGGGTTACCCGGGCAATCAATGGATTCGGTGATAGCTACCATCGACTTTGTGGACAGTTTAGGAGCCACGCCCTATCTCTCTGAATACTCCCCCATCCCCTGTACACCGCTTTGGGAAAAGGCAGTTTCTTATTCCAGATATGATCTCTCAGAACCTCTTTTCCACAATAATATCCTTCTGCCCTGCTGGCGTGGGGCTCAGATAGCAGAAGTTCCCCGGTTAAAAAAACATGTATTAAAAATCCGGGACAAAAATAGATAACCCACCCATTTTAAAACAAATCTTATACTCATTTAAAACCCGATGTTCAAGAATCTACCGTAATTACTCAGGTGGGTAGGCTAAACAGCTTCAG
>JAUVRS010000119.1 GCA_030597505.1 Desulfobacteraceae bacterium | reverse complement strand
GTGTCATTTTCGTTAACGAGTGTAGCTCCAATTGAAATTGTGACATATAGCTTTTCGTTTTCACGAATTATGTATGAATTTTCTATCAGTGAACGAAGCCTGTCCCCCAGCAACTCAAGGTCTTTGCCGTTTATGTTACGTATAATACCAATAAACTCTTCGCCTCCCCAGCGACCATAAAGGTCAAATGGTCTGGCATTGGCAACGAAAGTATTCGCAACAAATTTCAGAACATCATCTCCCACATCATGACCATAAATGTCATTAAATTTTTTGAAATGGTCAATATCTATGAAGAAAATACCAAATGGTACATTGAAACGTTTTTTCTCTTCAAATCTGCTTTGGATTTCTCTCTCAATATAGTTTCTGTTTGCTAATTGAGTAAGGTTGTCAAGAAGAGCCAACTTTTCAAGTTCTTTTACCCTCAATTCATTGGCTGCCTGATTGCTAATATCTGTAAATAATTCTATCCCACCAATTATATTACCGTCTCTGTCGGTTAATGTGCTGACACGAACAGATACCGGTATTCTGTGACCATCCTTGTGGTGCATATATATTTCAGCTTCGTGACGCTTTCCATCAGAAATGGTTGCAGCAAGAGGGCACATCCCGGTACACAGATTATTGCCATCACTATCGACGTGGGTAAGTATATTATCTGAACAGGATGTACCAACAACCTCAATAGCAGTAAATCCAGAAATCTGTTCAGCAGCTTTATTCCAGTATGTTATAGTCCTTTCTAGGTCCACAAAATATAAACCGTCATGGAGGTTTTCGAGAATTCTTTCATAAGAATCATTTTCTAAGCTCATAGGGCCTTCCTCACAATCATTTTTGATTGTTGGTTGTTTCGCCGAACATTAGATATTAACTTGTCGGTTTGTTCCATATGGGAATGTGATTCAGCCAAGTAGATAAGAACCCCAAATGGAACAAAAATGGCCTAATCTTTGACAAACACTGAATTGTGTTCATTTTACCATAAATTCAAAATATCAGAAAGTTAAAAACTGTGATATCCTCAATTCTGACAAACTGAGCAAACCTGTGTTATCTGATTCCTTATCTCAATGTATGACAATTCAATTTCATCTCACAAGGTACCATGACATATTTCAACCCTGGGTCCGGTCGTTTGAAGGTTATATCACACGTTTTCGGTGAGTTGACCCACATAGAAGCACAAGGTGAGATAACGCCTAAGTCAGCTGCATTTTTTTGTTAGCTCATTTTAGTGTATCTAGCTTGTCCATATTCATTGAACTTCCTGGCGCTAATGGCATTGGCTGCAAAAAGATCTAAGGGGTAGGGGATGATCGGATCGTGACTTTGTTGATCGGCTTAATAAAAATGAACTGATTTTGGCTACTGTTTGGCTACCGTTACACCGTACAAATATAGACAATAACGACTCTTATGATTTTTTGGTATCAATAATATCAATCACTTATACCACATACCCACCATTGGAATACACTTTATGATAATATTCCAACATGCTGTTTTGTTCCTTTACGAGTTCTTCTGAAGGGAAAAATAGGAGCGCACTTTTTTTAATGAAATCTCCTTTTTTCCTATGAGAAATCCGGATTTTGCATCCATGATCCGCTCAACAGATTGATGAAGCCTGTTAAAAGAAATCTTCCCCTGAAGTACCCTCTTTTTTATGGCCTCAATGCCTTCCTTGACTTTATCTTGGTCCTTACAGATCAGAAGGAGATCGGCACCCGCCTCAAAGGAAAGCGCAGCCCCATCTGCGGTTCCCCATTTCTTTGAGATGGCCCCCATCTCCAAATCATCGGTGATGATCAACCCCTGAAACCCTAACTTCTCCCGCAGGAGTGTCGTAAGAACCTTTCTTGAAAGGGTGGCCGGAAGACCGGGGTCCATTACAGAATATATGGCATGGGAGGTCATTATGGATGATACGCCTTCATCTATGGCAGTCTTAAAAGGGGGCAGGTTTACCTCTTCCATAACGTTGGTATCCGCCTCTATGGTGGGAAGTTCATAATGGGGGTCCAAGGAGGCCCTTCCCAGACCGGGAAAGTGTTTGGCCACGGCCATGACTCCGTTCTTCTGAAGCACCCTTACGACCGTTGCACCAAGTAACCCCACAATTTGGGGGTCGTCACCAAATGTCCTCCCGTTCAAGTGCTTTTCCGGTTCCCCTTTCCGGACATCCACGACTGGGGCAAAGTCCATGTTCAGCCCCACCAGTCTCATCTCTTTTGCGGTTACAGCCGCAAATTCCATTGCCTTTTCCATTGGTCTCGGATCCGCACCTATGGCGCTATTTCCCGGGAATTGGGTAAAAGGATCTTTTAACCTGGCAACACGCCCCCCCTCTTGGTCAATTGCTAGAAAAAGGGGGATTCCATGATATTTTAGTGCCGTCTCCTGCAGATCCCGGCACAGGGTGGCCAGTTGAACAGGGTTTTTAATGTTTCTACTAAAAAGGATTACACCTCCCAGGCAGTAGTCACGGATGAGGGCCTCTATCCCCAGGTCCATTTTGGTCCCGGGCATTCCGGCCATAAAAAGCCGGCCCACTTTCATATCAAGCTCCGTCAGATCAAGTGTTGGGTGCATCTTTCCCTCCTTAGGGCTTACATCTTATTCAACTATACCGTTGACATCAAGTGTGTCCATGTATAATCAATTGGAAAAGAGCTCAATGGAAAAAAATATATCATGAAAGCAATGATCCTTGCAGCGGGGCTTGGCACAAGGCTGAGGCCCCTTACATACAGAAAACCAAAGGCCCTTGTGCCGGTTGCAAACAGACCGGTCATCGACAGGGTGGTAGAGTATCTGAGGGGCCACAACGTCAATGAGATAGTCGTCAATACCCATCATTATCCCCGCCAAATAATAAGACACTTGAATGGTGGACAGACCTTAGGAGTCAAGATTGATGTCCGCGAAGAAACAAAGATATTAGGCACAGGGGGTGGCATCAAGAATGTATCGGATTTCTGGGATGACGCTCCGTTTGTGGTGATAAACGGGGACATCCTTACAAATATTGACCTGGCTAAGGCCTATGATGTGCATTGTGAAAACCAAAACCTGGCGACCCTTGTCCTCCATGACTGCATGCCCTTCAACCAAATTAAGGTGGATAAAGAGATGAATATCACAAATATCGCCTCTAAAGCACACGCGGGGCGACTTGCCTTTACGGGGATTCATATTATGGAGCCAGAACTCTTGACCCACATCCCAGAGGGTGTATTCTCCAATATTATTGACTGTTACCGTAAATTGATCGCTTTGGGAAAACCCATCAGGGCCTATATATCAAAACAGCATAGCTGGCGCGATATCGGAACAATCGGCGGCTATCTCCTTGCCAATAAAGAAGCCCTAAAGGGAGACCCTGTCCGCTTGGGCCCCAATTGCCGGATTCACAGCTCTGCCAGACTGAATGATTGGGCGGTCATTGGCAAAGGGAGCCGTCTGGAAAAAGGAGTGGAAATCACCAGATCCGTCCTGTGGGAAGGGGTGGTGGTAAAAAAAGGGGTTAGGGTGATCGACAGTATTATCACCTCCTCCAGGGAAGTCAAATTTGATCAAATCGGGAAGGTCGTTTAGCCAATCTTTGTAAATGCCTCATTCCATGAATTTTGAAATAAGTCACTTTATAAGAGATTTTTTGCGAAAAAGATTCCCGGGCTTGGAAGGTTTTGATCTTGATCCGCTCCAGGCGGACGGGTCCAAACGGCTTTTCTGGCGCGTTGCTACGCCGGGCGGCCCCTCTTCCTTTATTGCCATGGTGAACCCTCCCGTCAACACCGCCGAAAGACGTGAAAACCGTGCCTATCTGATGATTGGAAACCACCTTAAAGAAAAAGGAGTCCCTGTCCCCAAAATCCTCAGTTATGACCTTGACCGGGGCTGGTTTATCTTGGAAGACTTGGGGAAAACGCGGCTCCACGATCTTCTCTCCTCCAGTAAAGATCCAATCCCCATATATGAAAAGATACTGGAACACCTCTTCAGACTTCAGGTTGAAGGAGCAGGGGGATTTGACACCCGATGGTGCTGCCAGACCAAAAGGTATGACCTGGAAGTCATGCGTCTGTATGAATCAAACTATTTCAGGGATGCGTTTCTCTCCGGTTATCTGGGTCTCAAAGGAGAGTGGATTGAGCTTGAAGCCCCGTTTATTCATTTGGCGGAAATCGCCTCCAGGGCTGAAGGGGGCTTTTTTTTGCACCGCGATTTCCAATCCAGGAACATAATGATCTCCAAAGGGGATGTGGGGTTCGTGGACTGGCAGGGAGGAAGACTGGGTCCCCTCGGATATGACCTGGCATCTCTGCTGATCGATCCCTATGCCGACCTTTCCCCCGGGACCAAAAACGTGTTGTATCAGAAATACCTGTTCCTTTTAAATGACTATAACAACAGATGGACCGAATCTTTTCAGAGGTTTTACTCATATTTGGCGATTCAACGGAATCTCCAGATCCTGGGAGCCTTTTCTTACCTTACAAGAGAGATGAAAAAGCCCCATTTTGAAGTCTATATACCGGTTGCGCTCAAGGGCCTCAATGATCTTCTCAGCGAGGTCGATGACCCCAAGCTTTCTCCCCTCAAAGATCTGGTGCGGGATCTTGACCCGTTCAAAAAATCGCTCGACAGAGATGATCCCCTGGGATAAGAAAGTTGTAACTACTCACGTAGTCAGGCTGAAGCTGTTTAGACTGAAGGCTGAAGGGGCAGAAAAGCACGATTGCCGTACTTTGGCGGAAATATCTGATTTTTGCATCAAACATGGCTTTAAAATGCGCTTTTTCCTAATCCCGCGTTTCGCGGGACCTTCAGCCTATCCACCTGAGTAGCTATTTCTTATTACCTGAAAAACAGACCCCTGGACCTGGAAAGGAGAGAAAGATGGAAGAGTGTATCTTTTGCAAGATTATAAATGGGGAACTCCCAAGCTTTAAGGTATATGAAGACGAAAAGGTCTTTGCCTTTGAAGACATAAATCCCATTTCCCAAGGACACACCTTGATTATACCAAAAAGGCATGTTGAAAATCTCTGGGAAATTCCGGAAGAAGACTTGGCAGCGGTTCATTTCGCTTCAAAGAAGATCATCCGGGCCATAAAGGATGCGTTGAATCCGGTGGGGGTCGCATGTCTTCAACTCAATGGCCGGGGTGTAAACCAGGTTGTTATGCACTACCACCTGCACCTGATCCCGCGTGCAAGCGATGAACCACAACTTCCCGTTTCTTCGTGGGAACTCAAACCGGGTGACATGAAAGAAATTCAACAGATCGCAGAAAAAATTGTGGCAGCCATAAAATAGAACCCAGACAAAAACCGGGCAGGGGTCACAGCGACCTCCTATTCGATGAATTCCATTCGATGAGTGCTATTCGGGGGGTTCTATTCAATGAGCTCCACATTCCAATAGAGGTAATCCCTCCAGGACTGTGGCACCTGTTTGAAACCAATAGTAATCTTCAAGGCAGGGAGCCAGGTAGGTCTGGTAGGTTTTCGGACAAGTTTCATACCCGCTTCACGAGGGGTATGACCTCCTTTTTTTCTGTTACATCCAATACAGCAGGTCACAATATTGGTCCATCGGGTTTTTCCTCCCCGATATTTTGGCTTGACATGGTCATAGGTCAGTTCTTCCGAAGGGAACTGCTTGCCGCAGTACTGGCAACGATATTTGTCTCTTGAATAGATGTTTTGTCTTGAAAACTTTATCGGGTCCTTTGGTCTTTTTACCAGATTGAGAAGACGGATCACCGAGGGCAACTTGATAGCAAAACTGACAGAGTGAATTTCTCTGCCATATTCCTCAAGGACCTCCACCTTTCTCAACATCAGCAGAGTAATTGCCTTTTTCCAGTTGATGACCCTCAGGGGCTCATATGTGATGTTTAGAAGCAGTACCTGTTCCATTGATATGATCCCATGTTGCCGGTTGGAGATTTTTACCGTGAAAGAGGTTACCTTATCTGATCTGAACAACCAATAAGCTATTAACTTAAATCAATCAAAATATCAAGAACAAATTTAACCTTAAAACGCCAGACCCCTATCGCATCCGACTCCGGACCAGAGTAACCGTTTAGAGGTTCAGGGTTCAAAACTTTTTTCTCAAACATCCTGCAGGGTACCAGAAAACCAGGGTGTTTGAAAGTAATTATCCTACGGAAAGGGCGAGTCTGATCTCTTCCGCCACCAGACCGTCCTCCTTCGTCAAACGGGATTCCAAGGCCTTCCTTGCCCGACCCCCGCCCAGCCTCCCCAGGGCCCATGCGCACATGCCTCGTACGGTCTCATCCGGGTGACCCTTTATTACCTGGGACAGGAGCGGAACATAGCGGCGGTCACCCAAATTACCCAGGGCTCTTGCAGCATTCATATGCCATTTGGCAATGTTCTTTCGGGATATATAGAAGGTCAGTGGCCAGACTTTGTCAACGTAATGATCTTGGCTCATGGTCAACAAGGTATCCAGCTGAAAGTCCGGAGCCCTTTGAACAAGGCCCTGATTTTCCTGCAGATCCTGGTTCATCCATGGCTGGTTTCTTGGACAGACCTCCTGGCATCGGTCTCACCCATACACCCAGGTCCCCATGGGTTCCCTCAGATCCGTTTTTGTAATCCCGGTTCCGTAATACGTGTTAAAGGCGATGCATCGAGATGGGTTCATTTTCCTGTTTGAGTAGAGGGCTCCGGTTGGGCACGCCGCTATGCATGCATTCTTGCACCAGGACGGACATTCCAGCTCTATCGAGGGATTGTCAGGCTCAATTTCCACGTCTAACAATATGGGGATGCTTTCAAGCCATGAAGCACCCAACATGCCCCTCCTGGCATAGACAAAGCAATTCTTACCGTAGGTCACCAACCCTGCCCGGGCCGCAGACATGCGCGCGGGGGTCTCTTCGTCAAAAAATAATCGTATGCCTTCCCCTTTGATCAGGGCAAAAAAATCCTTGATTTTTTGGTGCTCGCCCCCTCTTTCTTTTCTCTCATCCACCTGATAGCACCGCCCGATCTTTCCTATGAGTTGGGGGGGGAATCTTCTGCGATGGTAGTTACGGATAAGGACGAGCATGGATTTGGCCCAGGGGTGTTTTTTTCGGATAGAGGCCCCCCGTTTTACGTTGAAACGATCCGTCATAACCCACTCATACATATCCGGTCGGGACTCGATTTCTTCAATATACAAATCCAGCGGTTCGGCACTTGTAAAACCCATGTCTTCAAACCCCAGTTCCAGGGCCATATTACGCAAGCGTTCCTTTAATTCCATTTTGTAGCTCCTTGGGAGATTTATCACCGATGATTTAACCGCTTCTATAACCAAATGCAAGTCTTTCTGATACGCGCCGGTTTCACATCCGGCTGTCTATCCGCTTGACACATATCGCCCTTTTCCCTATCTTCTCTTCTCAGATAACACTTTTACATCCCTCAGAACCCACAACAGATTGCAGGAGGCGATCATGTCCTTAATGACAAAGGCCCAGTATCTTTTGACTCTTAAAGATCTC
>JAUVRS010000162.1 GCA_030597505.1 Desulfobacteraceae bacterium | reverse complement strand
GCCTCTGATGTGGAAACCAGAAATACTCTGATATTGAGCAATGATCCGGTTGCTGCGGATGCCAGGGGCGCTCAACTTTTTGGAATTCAACCGGAGCGGATAGGCTTTATCCGTCTTGGGGAAAAACAAGGTCTGGGGACCTATGACCTTACCAAACTGGACCGGAAAAAGGTGGCCTTGTGAAGGCACGGTACCTGATCTGGATAAGAAGGATAAGCCAGGTCTTTTTTCTTGCCCTCTTTTTTTTCCTCCTGGTAGAGACTCGCCTTCCCCAGGATATTTATCTGGATTACTCTCTGGATTTCGCCACCGAACAGGATATCCGGTTAGACCACCCCATAACCTTTTTCTTTCAGCTCGATCCCCTCATATGGCTCACCTCCCTCATTTCAGGACACATCTGGATAAAAGGATCTCTCTGGGCCATTGGGGTTCTTTTTCTGACCATCTTTCTGGGCAGGATTTTCTGCGGTTTCATCTGCCCCTTTGGCACCCTCCATCACATGGTCGGATCCATTAGACCGACGTTGAAGGGAAAACGCATGGTCACGGCCAACCAAAAGACTCCGGCCCACCGATTTAAGTATTTTCTCCTCATAATATTACTCGTTGCGGCGTTTCTGGGGATCAACTTCAGCGGACTCCTGGATCCCATTTCCCTTCTTTTCCGCTCCATGGCCCAGGCCGTCTTCCCTGGGGTCGGAATTGGCCTCAAAGAAGGCTTTGACCTTATGGCCCAAAGTGACATCAAAATATTGAATCTCTTGAGCTACAGTGCGGAGGTCCTGGTCTCACCTGTATTCGGGTATGGCTATCAATCCTATCAGACCGGATGGTTCATGGGTGCAATATTTCTTCTGCTATTGTTTCTCAACAGGATAAAACCGCGTTTCTGGTGTCGGATCCTTTGCCCACTCGGGGCGCTTTTGGGGATATTCTCCAGGTTTGGCATCCTGAAGTTGGCAAAGGACCAAGAGAAATGCACGGATTGTAAACTGTGCACTAGCAACTGCCAGGGAGCCGCCTCTCCCAAACCAGGTCAACAATGGGAGAATTCGGAATGCCTGGTCTGTTTCAACTGTTTTGATTCCTGTCCCGAAAATGCCCTCTCCTTTGGGTTTAAATGGTCGTTCAAATCAAACAAAGGCCCTGACATGGGCCGTCGCGCCGTGCTGGGGGGGCTTGCAGCCGGCGTTTCACTCCCCCTTCTGGGAAGACTTGACGGCCAAATACACAAGGTGTCCGATCCCCGTTTGATCAGGCCGCCCGGTTCTCTGGGGGAACGTGACTTTTTGGAACTCTGCCAGCGTTGCGGGGTCTGTATGAAGGCATGCCCAACAAATGTGATCAACCCAACCCTTGGAGAGGCGGGTATGGCCGGACTCTGGACACCCCATCTCATAATGACCATGGGATACTGTGAGTACACCTGTACCCTGTGCGGGAGCGTATGTCCCACCGGGGCCATAACAGAAATCTCGGTCAGCGAGAAGATCAAACGCCCCATAAAAATCGGTTCGGCCTATGTGGCTCGAGGGAGGTGTCTACCCTGGTCAGGAAATACACCGTGCATCGTATGTGAAGAGCACTGTCCCACTTCGCCAAAAGCCATATACCTCCGAGATGATGTGGTTTCCGGACCTGACGGAAATGCGCTCAAGGTCAAACTCCCCTACGTAGACCTAAACAGATGTGTCGGATGCGGAATCTGTGAATACAAATGTCCCGTGAAGGGAAGACCGGCCATAGTCGTTATTGCAGCGGGTGAGTCTCGTTCCATCAAAAACCAGATTCTGCTCGGAATGTGACTGTAGTGGGGCATAAAAGACGGCGTGGCTAAAAAAGCCCCAGTGCTGCCTGTTCCGAGACAACACAAAAATCGTTTTCCGCGTGCTCAGAGGCGCTGCTGTAAATATCAAACCTGTTCTAGGAGGCTAACATGTATAAAATAGTGTTACTTCGCCATGGGGAAAGCACATGGAACAAAGAAAACCGATTTACCGGGTGGACCGATGTTGACCTTTCGGATAAAGGGGTGGAAGAGACCCGCGATGCTGGCCGGGTTCTTAATAAGGAAGGATATGTATTCGATATTGCCTATACCTCGGTCCTCAAACGCGCCATCCGCACCCTATGGATCACCCTGGATGAAATGGACCTCATGTGGATCCCGGTCTATCGCAACTGGCGCCTGAACGAACGTCACTATGGCGCACTTCAAGGGCTTAACAAGGCCGAAACAGCCAAAATACATGGGGAAAAGCAGGTCCTTATCTGGCGTCGTGCCTATGATATACGTCCGCCGGCCCTGCAAAAAAACGATGCTCGGTACCCGGGCAACGATCCTCGCTACAGGGATTTGACAGAGCAGGAACTCCCATTAGCGGAGTGTCTGAAAGATACGGTGGAACGATTTCTCCCGTACTGGAAAGAAACAATAGCGCCCGCGGTAAAGTCAGGCAGACGTGTTATCATCGCCGCCCATGGCAACAGCATGCGAGCCCTCGTAAAATATCTTGACAAAATTTCCGACGAAGAAATCGTAAAGCTAAATATCCCCACGGGTATTCCACTCGTCTACGAGCTCGATGAAAATCTAAAACCGATCCATAATTATTACTTGGGTGATCCTGAGGCCATAAAAAAGGCAGCCCAGGCCGTTGCAAATCAAGGGAAAGCAAAAACTTAGGACTCTGCCTTAAGAAATTGATCGGGTATTTACTGTTGGGATTTGATACGGAAATGGAAACAAAAGTCGGAATCATCAATGCGGGTGCATGGGGAACTGCAATTGCAAAAGTTCTCTCAGAAAAAGGTATGGATGTCCATGTCTGGGATCATAACAAAACAATCATACCTGATATCAACAAAAACCACACCAACAGCAGATATCTTCTCGGGGTTGATCTGCCCGAGTGCCTCACTGCACATACGGATATTGAAAAAGTTGCAGAAGACAAGCCATATCTCCTGATCGCAACACCATCTATATACATTCGGGATACAATAAACAAAATCCTGGATGTGCCCACCATAAAGAAGGGCGAGACGATAATCGGTATTCTCACAAAAGGCTTTGTTGAGACAGGCAATGAACCGCTGCTGATCACTCAACTCTTGGAGGAGATGTTGCCATCTTGCTATAAGGATAATCTGGTTTACATCTCAGGTCCCTCGCATGCCGAAGAGGTTTCCCGAGGCAAGTTGACCGGACTTATCAGCGCATCCCGTAACGGGAAAAACGCCATACGATTCAGAAAACTTCTTCAGGGTTCGAATCTCGTCGTATTTTCATCTTTTGATGTTATCGGCGTACAGGTGTGTGCAGCAGTCAAAAACGTCATCGCAATCGGCTGCGGCATGTTTGACGCATTAAAAGAGCTCTCTCATATGTTTGGTGACAACACAGAATCGCTTTTAATCGCTGCCGGTCTAAATGAAATCCAGTTCATCGGTCAGGCCTTAGGATCCACTTATCCGGAAACGTTTACCTCTATCGCCGGAGTTGGGGATCTGCACGTTACCTGCAAAAGCAAATACGGCAGGAACCGGCGTTTTGGAAAAGAGATCAGCCAGGACAGGATTACAGACCGTTACAAAGACCTTGATGATCTTATAAAAAACATCTCAAAAATAGGCTATCTTCCGGAAGGAGTGATGGCATCAAAATATGTCAAACAAATCTCGACAAAACATGACCTGCGTCTGCCCATATCGGATGCCGTGTATGAGATCCTAAACAACGAAGTCCAGCCACTCCAGGCCGTCAACAACATGCTCAACAGAATTAGCGGAGACCCGAGAAACACGTGAGCATCCGCAATTACGCTTAGATCAGACTATAGGATTGACAGCCGTCAACATTGATGCAGGCACCGGACACCAGGCTGGCCCGCCCGGAAGACAAAAAGACCACCACGTCGGCCACCTCTTCCGGTCTGCCAAATCGCCCAAAAGGCATATTCTGATCTACGAATGCCGCCATCTCCTCGGGATCGGCCTTCTGCCGTTCATCCCAGCCACCTCCTGGGAACAGGATGGAACCGGGGGCCACTGTGTTTACCCGAACCCCCTTTGGAGCCAACTCTTTGGCCAGGTTTTTGGCCAAACCTATTTCTGCGGCCTTTGTCGTGTTATAGCTGGATGGTCCGCCCAGTTCGCGGCCCCATATGGAAGAAATCATAACAATGGACCCACTTCCCTGTTTTTCCATGATGGGCACGACCCGGCGACACATCCGTATGGCCGCAAAGAGATTGATGTCTATTATGTTTTGCCAGTCTTCGTCGGTGTGTTCAACAAAGGGTTTCCAGTTGCTGGCCCCCACGTTATTGACCAACACATCGATATGTTGAAAAGCAGTCATGGTTTCATCCACAATCTGTTTAATACCCGCTTTCTGGGTCACATCGACCGCGACAGCCACCACGTCTACCCCTTTGGCCCTCATGGCCTGAGCCGCTTCCTGTAAGGTTTCAACATTGCGTGCACAGATGGCAAGGTTGCACCCCTCATGGGCAAGCCCCATGGCAATGGACCGACCAATGCCCCGGCTCGCCCCGGTTACAATCGCCGCCTTGCCCCTTAATTCAAGATCCATTTCCCCCTCCTTGCTGTATCACGCGTGTTTTAAAGTCCCATAAAGAAAAGTCTATGTAAGCCACCGTTTCCGACGTTTGTAGTGCTTCACATCACGGTAACTCTTTTTCTTTCCCACCTCTGTGAGACCCAGATAAAATTCTTTTACATCGGCATTTTCCTTGAGTCTGGCGACGGTGTCATCCAAGACAATCCTGCCGTTTTCCATCACATACCCATGGGTTGCAATAGTGAGCGCCAGACGGGCGTTTTGTTCCACCAGAAGGATGCTGACACCTTCCTCTTTGTTGATACGCTGAACGATTGAAAAAATCTCAGACACCAAAAGAGGTGAAAGCCCCATTGAAGGTTCATCCAAAAGCATCAGATTGGGGGTTGCCATGAGACCCCGTCCTATGACCAGCATTTGCTGCTCTCCGCCACTTATATAACCGGCAAGGACGTTTTTTCTCTCTCTGAGCCTTGGAAAATAGTCAAAGACGGCGCCCATGTCCCTTTTCATCTTGCTTCTGCTCTTGTTTGTGTGTCCGCCGGCAATAAGATTCTCTTCAACCGTCAGGTCTTCAAACACCCGCCGCCCCTCCATGACCTGAAAGATGCCCATACGTACTATCTCTTCAGGATATTTCCTATCGATACGCTCCCCCATAAAGCGTATTTGCCCATCGGTGACCTCACCGTCTTCTGACTTCAACAGCCCTGAAATGGCCTTCAGAGTAGTGGTCTTCCCGGCGCCGTTGTTCCCGAGGACAGTCACTATTTGACCTTTGTTTACCGCGAGGGACATCCCCTTTAACACGAGTATTACATTATGATATATGACTTCAATATTGTTGACGATCAGCAACGGTTCCATTTTTTATCCGGATCAACCATCAAGTATTCAGTAGCCATTATTTTTTATGCCCCCAACCTGGAATAGGTTACGTCTTCCTCGCCAAGATATGCCTTGATAACATGTTCGTTGTGTCTGATTTCCTCCGGTTCTCCTTCCGCAATTTTTTGGCCAAAATCAAGGACACAAATTCGATCTGATATGTCCATGACAACTCCCATATCATGTTCGATGAGTATGATCGTGACCCCCCATTCTTCGTTGATATCGAGGATAAAGCGGGCAATGTCTTCTGTTTCTTCAAGGTTCATTCCCGTGGCAGGTTCGTCAAGCAGGAGTATCTTGGGCTTCATAGCCAGGGCACGGGCCAGTTCCACCCGTTTTTGCAACCCGTAGGGTAGGGTATGGACGGTTTTTTTTCTTAGTTGTTCAATTTCCAGAAGGTCGATAATCTCTTCCGCAATATGTTGACGAAGGGCCATTTCTTCTCTTCTTGACGCCCCGTAATAGATCCCTCCTGAAATGGATCCAGACTTCAAATGAATGTGCGCGCCCAGCTTGATATTGTCCAAAACCGTCATGTGGCCAAAAAGTTCCACATTTTGAAATGTTCGAGCAATCCCCAAGGATGCGATTTTGCTGGCCCTCTTCCGGCTGATATCCTGTCCTTCAAATAGGGTCTTCCCCTTCTCAGGGTGATAAAATCGACTGAGACAGTCGAGCAAGCATGTTTTACCTGCGCCGTTGGGGCCGATGATGGAGAATATTCCACCCTTCCTGACTCCGGTTGTTACGCCATTCAATGCCTTCAGCCCACCAAAGCTGAGGTGAATGGCTTCAAATCTGAGCTGACAATCCGCCCCGATGAACATTTCCCTCACGCCGGATCTGAAGGAACAGCCTGATTTACAGTGACCCTGGTTTTCCTCCGAAATCCCGCCCCGTCCTGGTAGCGGATATCCGCCTCCACT